>NZ_JAXBLV010000020.1:0-12782 GCF_034097035.1 Gemmata algarum | reverse complement strand
GAACTTTGTCAAGCCCCCGGCATAAGTCCGCCCCTCGGCCACCCGCACTGACGTGGAGAGGTAGTCAACTAAGTTGGAGAGCACGCTCTCCCCGAAGTCCTCACGGGGGTAGAGGCCGTGGGCAATGTTGATGTGCCTCGCGTCGGCCCGGTTGCGCACGAACGCCGGGGGCCGACGGGCCATGTACGTCGCCAGGATGGGAGCCGGTTCTCGCAGTCGGACTGACCACCACGCCCGGCGGTTGGCTGCGACGTAACCTTCGTGGACCTGGAGTTTCTTCGCATTGGTCAAGAACCGGTTAACCGCTTTACGCTCCTCCGCATCGAATACGTCGAGATCGGAGGGCAAGTCGATCACGCGGCGCAGGACCGCCGCGTCCTCCAGCACCTTCCCGGCCCTGATCAACTCCCTGGCCTTGGTGACAGTCGGGTAGAACACATTGGCGGGCAAGTCCCGGCTGTGCTCACCGGCGATCCAAAACTTGTTCGCGCCGGTGACTTGGCCGCGATGAACCCGACAGAGTTCGCCAAGTTCGACGTACCCCTTTGGACCTTTCTGCCCCGCACGGGTCAGATGCGTCCATCGGGACTCTGCCTCCAACCTCTCACGCCGCACCACTCTTTCTTTACTTACGTCCCCCAACCCGTCGATTGTGGCGACCCGGCGCAGGATTACCTGCTCGGGTTGCGCCCCCGTTTCAAAAAAGGTGATCGCAGCGGTCGAAGCCGCGTCCGGGAAAGGCTCGGCAGTCGGTTCGATCACGTCGATGCGTTGCCCGCCAAGCGGCCCCAGGAAGAGGTCGCGGACGAGCTTCCCGTAGTTCACGTCGAGCCACTCGGCTGCGGTGATGAACACTCCGACATCGCCGGGCGAAGCTCGCTGGGCGGTGGACAAGAAGAAATGGACATGCAACCCGGCCAACTGGCTGGCGTCCAGACCGAGCTTCCTGGACTCTTCAGTCAGCCAGCGCTTCCAGGCGGGAGTGATCTGGTGGTGCCGAAGGTACGGCGGGTTGCCGATGTACAACGTCCTCCCATCGACTCGACCGAGGGGCGCGTCTCGGTAGTCGGCCAAGACGATCTGAGACCGGTTCCCCAAGCCGAGGGTGGCTAAACTCGCGCGAGCCAGAAGGGCGGGAAGCGGGTCGATCTCGACGCCGACCAGGAGCGCCTTCGGGAAAATCTTCCCGGCGCGGCCGAGGAACCGTGCAGAACCCACCCCGGGGTCCACGACCCGGGCTGGAGGGCCATACCTTTCAGCGGCCCGCTCGATCATCCAGTCCGCAATCCGAAAGGGCGTGTAGGTGGCCCCTTGGTCTCTCCGCTCCTCGGCCGAGCGGAGACGACAGAAGTATTCCCCGAGTGGGTCTTCTCCGGCCTTGATCTTCTGGATCGACTCTTCGACCAGCCAGTCTTCGACGGGCACGAGTAAACGTGTCAGCCGTTGTTCAGCGTCCGACCACCCGGCCACGGTACGCGCGCCAAGGGCCACAGCTAACGAAGCGAGCTTCTCGGACGTGATCTCGGTGTCAGTTAAAAAGTCGAACAGGGTATGTTGGGCTGGCCGTTTCATGGTCGCCTACCCGGTTCAGTGATGGGGTGTATACTAATTTACTACCACCTCTGGTGCTGTAAAGCACTAGAGGTACCTGTTTGCACCGAAAAGTACCGGAAGTGACGATACCACTGTCCCTCGGCGAGTAGCTTTTATTCTGAGTACGGAGCGTGGTAGGGCAACTCTAGCGGCGTTACTCCGATTGCAGTAGCCCGGCGCCGCAGGCCGCTGCAATCGGGGTAACGCGTCTCGCCTCGGGGTTCGTTTTCCTGGTTCGCGTCAGCCGGTCCCTGTACCAAAGTCCGGGTCTTCGTAGTTGCCGTACCGCTTCGGGAGCGTGCTGTTTAGCGGCGGCAACTCACCGAAGGTGCGGAAGTACCGCTTCAGCAGCCGCTCCTCCCACACCTTCGCCTGCACCGGCGACTCGGCAACGGCGTACCTGTACTCGTACACGGCGGTTGGGTGCCGTTCCGGCAACGGCGAGTAGTGCTCCAAGTAGTACAGCAGGTTGAGAGTGGAACTGCCGTAGCACTTCGAGCGCGCCGTCTGCGACTGGCACCACCGCCGGTACATGTTCCCGGTGCAGCCGATCACTAGGACGCCGCTCGGGTCGCTGCTGAGCATTCGCCCGAGCGTCAGCGGGTTGCCGCCCACCACGATGCGGAACTCGTATACCGCCGCCCCAGAGGTTTCCGGTTCGAACTCGAAGGGCGACCAGTTCGTGAAGTCGGTCATGACGTGTATCCCGTTGTGCCGCCCACTGAACCCTCGCAGCAACGTGGCCCCGGGCGCGTCAGCGGGCGGCCCTTATATCAAGTTGCCTTTGGCAAGCGACGAGGTTGTTACAAAAGGGGCAGCACCCAAAGGAGCGCGCATCTACAAGGGGTCGGCAGAAAAGTGCAATTAGCCCTTGCTGGTGGCGACGACCGAGTCGGCCGGGTAAGGAGCTGTACTCACCACCACGATGGGCGGCCCGGTCATGCGCAAAGACATCCGCAACAACGACCGGTGCCACTGGGCCGGCGGCGAATGACGCGCCCCGATTTTTCCCTTCCAATCCGCGCCCGCGGCGTCAACTAAGTAGCAAAGAACCGCTCCCCCGCCTGCTTTGTGCCGCGCGGGGGGCGGCTCTTCTCGCCCCGGCCCGCGTGCGGCCGGTCACCTCTTTCCACGCGCAGGTGTTCGACATGACCGTGAACGCCGACGCGGGGCCTGACGCGCCCGCCGCTCCCTCGGACGGCACGCCCCGCCCCGCACAGGACAAGCACAAGCTGTTCTTGCGACTGTTCCTCCAGAACGAGCGCCGGCTCTACGCCTACGTGCTCACCCTGCTGCCGCACCGCGCCGACGCGGACGACGTGCTCCAGGAGACCAGCCTCACCATGTGGGACAAGTTCGACGCGGACGCGCCCCCCACCGAGTTCATCGCCTGGGCGCGCAAGGTCGCGTACCACAAGGTGCTCGACTTCCACAAGAAATCGACCCGCGCGCAGGCCCGGCTCAGCGCCATCTTCGTGAAGCGGCTCGCCGAGACCGCCGCCGCGCAGGCCGACGAGTTGCAACTCGAGGAGCGCCGCGCGGCGCTCACCCGCTGCATCGAGAAGCTCCCCCCGCCCGACCGCGACCTGCTCGCGCACCGGTTCGCGGACGGGGCCACCACGCAGTCCGCCTCCGAGCAACTGGGCCGCTCGGTGGACGCCGTTTACAAGGCGCTGGCGAAGGTCCGCGAGAACCTGTTCCGGTGCGTCCAGAACTCGCTCGCGCAGGAGGGCCACGCATGACACCCGCGTCCGAAATCCTCACCGAGCTGCAACCGCTGCTCGACGCGCTCTGCGAAGAGACGATCACCCCCGAGCAAACGCAGCGGCTCGAAGAGCTGGTTCTGATGCACCCCGAAGCCGAGGCGCATTACATCCGCTTCATGAGCTTCCAGGCGGACCTGATCGGGCACTTCGCCGGCCTGCCCGAACCGCCGGCCGCGCCTGCCGTCGTCGAGCCGAAGGCCGTGCCCGCGACGGCCGAGAAGGCGAGCCGGGTGCCGTCGTGGAAAGCGATCGCGTGGGTGGCGGTCGTCGGCACGGTGGGCGTGCTGATCGGCTCGCAGGTGTACGGCTACGCCGCCCGGGCGCGCGAGGTCGCCCGGGCCGAAGAAAAGATCGCGGAACGCCGCGCCGAACTCGCCCGGCTCCGGGCCGAGCAGGCCGCCACACGCGAGGAGCAGCGGAGGCCGCTCGCCGCCGCCCTCGCGCGAGAGGCCGAACTCGCCCAGGAGTACACCAAGGCGCGGGACGACGCCCGCAGAGCCATTGAGGAGAAAGAGTTCGTCGTCCGCCTCTCCGGCCCGACCCACGTTCAGCCCGGCGCGCCCAACAAGTGGACCGTTGAGACGCTGCGCAACGGCGCCGTCGGCCGGCCGCGGCGGCTCGACCTGATCGTCAAGGACGCCCGCGGCGGCGAACTGCTGCGGAAGACGGACGACAAGCCGGTCGGGGCCATGAACCTCGAACTCCCGGTCGCGTTCTGGGAGCGGGTGAAGCCGGGCACCGACCTGTTCCTCGAAGTCGTCGCCCACACGAACGACGACCGCAAGAGTGTGCTCGCCGAGCGGCTGTCGCTGGCGCGCCCGGTGTACGTTACGCACCTGGTCACCGACAAGCCGCTCTACAAGCCGGGCGAGGTGGTGCGGTTCCGGTCGCTCACGCTCGACCGGTCCACCCTGAAGCCGCCGGCCCACGAGCAGCACCTCGCGTTCAAGCTCCGCGACCCGGCGGACACCGTCACGCCGCTCGCAACGGGCAACGGCCGCGTGCTGCGCGACCTGAAGCCTGTTACCGGTTCCGATGACCAGCCGCTTCGCGGGCTCGGGGTGGGCGAGCACGCGCTCTCGCCCGACGCACCGGGCGGCGAGTACAAGCTCGACCTGTACGAGGTCGAGAGCGGCACGCAGAAGGAGGCGCTGCTGGAGACGCGCACGTTCATCGTGAACCGGTACGTGCCCGACGTGTTCGAGAAGAAGCTGGAGTTCGACGGCAAGAGCTACGGCCCCGGCGATGTCGTGCAGGCGCGGATCGAGGTCTCGCGCACCGCCGGCGGCCCGATGAAGGACGCCCGCGCGAACGTGGTCGCCGCGTCCGGCGACAAGCCGTTCCACGAGCAGCCGAACGCGCGGTTCACCACCGCTGAAGGGAAGACCTACCTGGACGTGCGGTTCAAGCTGCCCGCGGACGTGTTCGAGAAGGTCGCGCCCGGCGCCGTTCCCAACGCCACCCTGAGCGTGAACGTGGTGGACGGCAGCGACGCCGAAGCGATCGTGCGGCCGATCCCGCTCGTCACGAAGAACCTGAAGGTCGAGTTCCTCCCCGAAGGCGGGGAGATGGTCGAAAACGTCCCCGGGCGCGTCTACTTCATGGTGCGCACGCCCGGAGCGGCCGGGAAGCCGGGCGACCGGGCGCGAGGCTCGGAGGGGAAGCCGGCGGATCTGAAAGGCACGATCACCGACGGCACGAACACGATCGCCGAAGTGAGCACCCTTACGGACGCCGAAAATCCCGGCGTGAACCGCGGGCACGGCGCGTTCGTGCTGACGCCCAAGCGCGGCGTGAAGTACTTCCTGAAGGTTTCGTCGCCCCTCGGCATCACCCCACCCACCCCGAACGGGTTCCCGCTGCCGGCGGCCAAGCCCGACGGCGTCGCCCTGACCGCGCTCGACGCGGCGACGCCCCGAGGCGGCGCGGTGCGCGTGCGGCTCCACAGCGCCCGCGGCCCGAAGACGCTCCACATCGGCGCGTACGCCCGCGGCAACCTCATCGCGCACCAGAAGGTCGAGTTGGAGGCGAACGCGCCGCTCGACGTTTCACTGAAGGGCGACGAGGCGGCCGGCGGCGTGACCCGCGTGACGGTGTTCGAGGAACTGAGCGGCGACGCCCCGGGGCGCACGGCGCTAGTTCCGCGGGCGGAACGGCTCGTGTTCCGCGGGTCCGGCGAACACCTCGTTCTGGACGCCAAACCCGACCGCGACCGGTACACCCCCGGCGGTAAGGTGAAACTCGACCTGTCCGCCCGGAACGAGAAGGGCCAACCCGCGCCCGCGGTGCTGCTGGTCGGCGTGGTGAACCGCAGTGTCATCACGATGGCCGACAACAAGCACGACCGGCTCCAATCGACGCACTTCCTCCTTTCGGGCGAGGTGCGCAACTCGGCAGAACTCGAGCACGCGGACTTCCTGCTCACCGACCACCCGAAGGCGGCGGTCGCGCTTGACCTGCTGCTCGGGACCCAGGGCTGGCGCCGGTTCGCGGAGCAGGACGTGGCCCCGCCGCAGGCCGAGGACCACGCCGACGTGGACCAGATGCTGGTGGCCCACGGCCAGCGGCCGACGGCGCCGCTGGAGCTGTTCAAGCTCGAAGAGCAGCGGATCGCCGCCGAGTTCGCGCCCCGTGTCGAACAGGTGCGGCTGACGACCGCGGCGGTGGAAGCCGAGTTCAACGCCCTGAGCGCCCAGGGGAACGAAGCCGTCACCGCCGCCGACGCGGCCGTTTCCGCGGCGCAGATCGAGAAGTCCGTCGCGACGAGTGAACTCAACGAGTACAGCGAGCGTTTCGATACGGCGCGCGACGCGGCCGTGCCGGTGCTCACGGTCGTGCTCGTACTGACGCTGGCGTTCCTGGCGTTCAAGGGCCTCGTGGCGGTAACCGGGGGAGCCCGTCGCTCCAGCGCGGTACTGGTAACGGCCGGTCTTGTGGTACTTGGAGCGATCGCGCTGATGTCCGGTTACGTCACGATGGGCAAGAAGTCCGCCCCCACGTTTGAGTTCGTGGGAAGCTCGATCGCGCCACCGGGTGCGGGTCGCGGCGGATCGTTCTCCCGGCAGTCGCGGTCTCCAGGGGCGAACGCCGGGGCGGTAATGGAAGCCGCGCAGGCGGCGCCTGCTCCCGCTCCGGGAATTGGTCCGCAGGGGCCACGAAAGTGGATCGACCAGACGGGCGGCACGCCCGCGCCTCAGAAGCCGATACCGGCGGGCGTTCCGAACTTACCCGCTCCAGCCGCCGCCTTCTTCCCGCCCGGTCGCGGCCTCGTACTCGACCGCAACCAACGGACGCCCTCACAGGTAGGAGTCAAGCCGTCGTCCGAAAAGGAATGGCTCGCCCACGCGCTTGCCCAGCGACCCGTGGGTGGCAAGGTGGCTCTCGGGCCACCGGTACGAGATGGTTTCCCAGAGGCGCCGGTGCTCGACCCGGTGGCACAGTCGACAGCACGGCCGGTCACACCGACGGTCGCGCCATCCGTGGTGCGTGAGTACGCCCACGAGCGCGACCCGGCGCTCGGCGAAGTGCGCGCGGACTTCACCGAAACCGTGTACTGGCACCCCGTGCTGGTGCTGCCGGCGAGCGGCACCGCCAGCGTCGAGTTCCAACTCTCCGACGACATCGCCCGCTATCAGGTGCTGGTCGCCGGGCACACGCTCGACGGCCGCGTCGGCGCGATCACGAAAACCATCGAGGCCCGCAAGCCGTTCAGCCTCGACCCGAAGCTGCCGCTGGAGGTCGCCCACACCGACACCATCGACGTGCCAGTACGCGTCACCAACGACAGCGCCGTGCGCCGCAACGTGGCGTTCGCGACCGCCGCAACGGGCTTCAAGACGGACGGCTCGCTGAAGGGCGCGATCAACCTCGACCCGTTCAAATCGGGCCGCCAGTTCCTGAAGCTGAACGCCGACACGCGCGACGGTCCGGCGAGCCTCGTGATCGAGGGCACCAGCATCCCGGCCGCCGACAAGCACATCATCCGGCGGGCCGTCCGCGTGGTGCCGGACGGGTTCCCGGGGGTGGGCGCGTTCAGCGACATGCTCGAGAAGGGCCGCGCGACCAGTAGCGTCATGCTCCCGAAGGACGTGGTGCCCGGGACACTCAAGGTGCGCCTGGAAATGTACCCCACGTCGATGTCCGATCTGGTGAAGGGGCTCGACGGGTTGCTCCGCGAGCCCCACGGGTGCTTCGAGCAGACCTCGACCACGAACTACCCGAACGCGCTGATCCTCGACTACCTGAACCAGTCGAACCAGGCCAACCCCGAGGCCGCGACGCGGGCGCGGGGGCTGCTCGACCGGGGGTACGGCCGGCTCACGTCCTTCGAGTGCCCGGACACCCCGAACCGCGTCCGGCACGGGTTCGAGTGGTTCGGGAAGGCCGACCGCCAGCACGAGGCGCTCACCGCGTACGGGCTCCTGCAGTTCAAGGACATGGCCCGCGTTCACCCGGTGGACCCGGAACTAATCAAACGCACACAGGCGTTCCTGCTGTCGCGCCGGGACGGGAAGGGCGGGTTCCTGCGGAACGCCCGCGCGCTCGACGGGTTCGGCGGCTCCCCCAAGCCCACCACCGACGCCTACATCGTCTGGGCGCTGGTCGAGAGTGACCCCGAGGATAAGGAGAAGCTCGACCTCCGGACCGAAATCGCGGCGCTGAAGGCCGCGGCTCTCGATGAACGTTCCGCGACCGGTAGGGATGCGTACACGGTGGCGCTGGCGGCCAACGTGGCGCTGCTCCGCGGCGACCGCGAGACGGGCCACAAGCTGCTCGACCGGCTCAAGGAGAAGCATGCGAAGGGCGGGGCGGTGACCGGCGGGGTCACGAGCATCACGCGGTCCGGCGGGCGCGACCTCCAGATCGAAACGACCGCGCTGGCGCTCCTGGGCTGGCTCCGGGCGAACGACCCGAGCTACGCGACTGCCGCGAAAGAGTCGATCAAGTGGATCGCGCAGCAGCGCGGCGGCTACGGCGGGTTCGGGTCCACGCAGTCGACCATCATGGCGCTGAAGGCGCTGGCGCTACACGCCCAGAAGAACAAGCACCCGGCCGAGGCCGGGGAGCTGCGCCTGCTGGTAGACGGCACGGTGGCCGCGACCCGCACGTTCACCCCGAACGACGTGGACGTGATCGGGCTGGACGTGCCGAACCCCGAAACCGTCTTCAAGCTCGGGGGGCGGAACGAGATCGCGATCGCCACGGACGCGAAACAGCCGTACCCGTTCGCCCTGAGTTACACCTACACCACCCTGACGCCCTTGAGCGCGGAGCGGTGCGCGGTGCGCATCGCGACCAAACTCGCGAGGGAGGAAGCGGCCGAGGGCGACACGGTGCCGCTCGCGGTCACCCTGGAGAACCGCCAGAAGCAAGGCCAGGGGATGACCACGGCGGTGATCGGCATCCCGGCCGGGATGAAGGTGCCCACCGACCTGAAGCAGCTCACGGACCTGCGCGAGAAGGGCGCCGTCGCGTACTTCGAGCTGAAGGGCTCGCGCGAGCTGGTGCTATACTGGCGCGAGCTGGCCCCCGAGCAGAAGGTCGAGTTGAGCATCGATTTGGTGTGCGACGTGCCCGGAACGTACCGCGGGCCGGCGAGCCGCGGGTACCTCTACTACGACGCGGACTACAAGCACTGGGTGGAACCGCTGTCGATCCGGATCACACCCGCAGCCGGGAACGAGTGACCGCGAGTGCGGTAGCGACGCGCCCCCCGCTTGCTGATGCAGGCGGGGGAACTTTGGGGAGTTGGTGCCAACTGTGCCGACGGTGCCGCCCGCGCCCACATCAGTTCGGGGCCTTGTCGGCCGGGGGCCGCGGGTTCGGCGGCTGGCTGGCATTTGTCGCGTCCTCCAGGCGCTTCCGGGCGAACTTCAGCCGCACGTCGAATGCCTTGAGCTCTGCCACGCGGACCTCCAGTTGCGCCCGGGCCGCCTCGACTTCCAGTTTCGCCCGATCGAACTCCTCGACGGCCAGAGCCCCGCCGTCCAGCGCTTTCTTGAGCCGCACCACCCCGAGTTCCGCCGCCTTCACCCCGACCTCGGCCGCCTTGATGTGGGCCTTCTTCACGTCCCGCTCGGCCTCCATCACCTCGGCCTCTTCCTCCAACTGGGCCAGCCTCACGGCCGGGCGCACCGGCGGCGGTTGCCGCTCTTGAGCCGGCCCTGGGGCCGCCACCGCGGCGCTCACCAGCGCGACGAACAGCGTTTGACGCATTGCACGTCCTCCGTTGTGAACTCACCTACGGGCGCTCAACCCATCATACCCCGGGCCGGGCGCTTCCACGCCGATCATGTGCGGCAATTGCCGTTCCCAATGCCGCGCCGGTGTGCGATGCTGAACGCCCCGAACCGTCGTCTGTCCCGATCCGCTGAGGCCGATCGCTTATGCGCTGGCTCGCACTCGTTTTGCCGCTCGGTTTCGCCCCCCTGGTGCTGACCGCACCGCCCGCACCGGTCCAGCCCGCCGCGGCCGATCCGGCGCCGGCACCCGCCGCCGACCCGAACCGCTACGGCCCGGCCTACCGGTACACGCAGGACGGCTGGGTGGTGCTGCACATCGAGGGCGAGCCGTACCCCCGCGGGTACCAGCACGGGCGGCTGCTCGCGAAGGAGATCGCGGCGTACGTCCGGATGCTTGCGACCGAGTGCAGCCCGAAGGCGCCCGCCGACGGGTGGAAGGCCGCCCGGCTGGTCACGAACGCCGCGTTCCTCCGCAAGATCGATCCCGAGCTGCTCGAGGAGATGAAGGGCATCGCGGACGGGGCCACCGACGCGGGCGCCAGCTACGAGGGGCGCGACATCGACCTGCTCGATGTCGCGGTGCTCAACGTGCAGATGGAACTGGCCAGCCTCGAGTCCGCGCTCCACACCATGCCGACCGGGCTGGAGGGGAAGACGTTCCCCCGCCCCGGGCGGCCGCGCGCGCCGGCCCCGCGTCCCAAAAAGGTGGACCACTGCTCCGCGTTCATCGCGACCGGCCCGGCGACCGCCGACGGGAAGATCGTGTTCGGGCACATCACGATGGCCGGGCTCACCGCCGGGCCGTTCGTCAACTACTGGATCGACGTGGCACCGCACAAGGGCCGCCGGTTCGTGATGCAGGCGTTCCCGGGCGGGGTGTGGTCGAGCCAGGACTATTACATCAACGACGCCGGCGTGCTGCTGTGCGAGACGACCATCGACCAGACCCCGTTCGACGCCGGTGGGGTGCCGCTCGCGAGCCGCACCCGGAAGGCGATCCAGTACGCCGAGGGCATCGACGCGGTGGTGAAGGCGCTGTCCGAGAAGAACAACGGGCTGTACGCGAACGAGTGGCTCGTCGGCGACCTGAAGACCAACGAGATCGCGATGTTCGAGTTGGGCACGAAGGCCCAGAAGCTGTGGCGCAGCTCCAAGGACCAGTGGTTCGGGGGCACGAAGGGGTTCTACTGGGGGTGCAACAACGCGAAGGACCGGGCGGTTCGCCGCGAGGCCCTCCCCGCGGACGAGGCCGACCGGCCGGCCGGCTCGGAGTGGGAGCCCGACGACCGCGATAAGGAGTGGCTGGCGCTGTACAAGGCGCACGCCGGCAAGATCGACGCCGCGTTCGCCAAGAAGGCGTTCACCAACGAGGTGCTCGCGCAGGACACGGCGCTGGACGCGAAGTACACGACGGCGGCGCTGGCCGCGAAGCTCTCCACCCACGCCCTCTACGGCCCCCCGACCGGGAAGGTGTGGAAGCCCACGCCGGAGCAACTGCGGGACCATCCGGAGATCGTCGCGCTCGAACCGCACCCGTGGACCGTGCTGACGGCCGACGCGCCGGCGAAGAAGTGAGGCCGCACGAAATGTGCATGCTTTCGCCCGTTTCGCGCTTGCGTTGCGTTTAAGGAGCGAGCTACCTTTTTCTATCGCTCACAACCCCGCACCGCTATGCCCCGGGTGCGGGACAACCAACGTCCGCTGCTAACGCGATGCTTGTAGTGTTTACACTTACGCACCGAGTCCAGCTCTTGCGTGGCGCGGCCGTTCTCACACTGGTGTGCTTCCTGTTTTCGGGCTGCGGCTCGTCCGAGCCGAAGAAGTACGGCGTCACGGGCACCGTTAAGTACAAGGGCGAACCGCTCAAGGCCGGTACGATCACGTTCCGCTCGCCCGACCGGGCACACAGTGCGGTCGGTACTGTCGCCGAGGGCCGCTACGACATTCCCGCGGTTTCGGGCCTCCCCGCCGGTCAGTATCAGGTGACCGTTTGCTCGCCGGACCCGAAGGCGCCGGTGCGCCCGGCTGACGAGGGACCCGGCGATTATTCGAACCCGGCCAAAGAATACCTTCCGGCCAAATACAATACGCACACCGAACTCTCGGCCGAGATCAAAGCCGAGGCCGGCAACGAGATCAGTTTCGACCTCAAATAACGTGCGGCACCGTCCACCGCTTTCGCTCATTTATTAGAGGTGTGATTCATGAAGCGTCGGGGTTTTACGCTCATCGAGCTGTTGGTGGTGATCGCGATCATTGCGATCCTGATCGGGCTGCTGCTGCCGGCCGTCCAGAAAGTGCGCGAGGCCGCAGCCCGGATCCGGTGCCAAAACAACCTCAAACAGCTCGGGCTCGCGTGCCACAACTACCACGATAACGGCGGCAACGGCAAACTGCCGACGATGCTCGGGAACGGGTGCTGCTGGGGCACCTGGGTCGTTACAATCATGCCTTTCGTCGAGCTGGAAAACGCGTTCAAGCTGTACCAGAACTGGGGCGGTAACGACGCGATCAACTCGAACTACCCGGCCCCGGGCGTCCCCGGCACCCCGCCCCGGTTCAGCGGCGCTCCGAACACGACCAACGTGACCACCCGCCGGTTCTCCGTGCTGACGTGCCCGGGAGACAACGACAACACCCCGTACAGCAACATCACCACCAACAACTACGCCGCGTGCGCGGGGAACCGGAGCACGGTCGGGTTTCTGGGGGCGGTGATGCCCTCTCCCGCCGGGTACACGCCTGCGGCCGGCATGTTCGACGCCACGGCCTACGGCATGATCATCTCAAACGGAGCCGCGACCCGCAGTATGAACGGTACCCGGCTGACCGACGTGAGCGACGGACTCACAAACACGGTAATGTTCGGCGAGGTGCTCCAGAGCCAGGGGAAGGATTTCCGCGGGCTCACCTGGTACGGTGAGGCGGCCGGGTTCAGCACGTTCCAGCCGCCGAACACCGCGACCCCGGACCGGATTTCCTTTGCCACCTACTGTAACAACCAGCCCACGCAAGGGCTGCCGTGTGCGGCCAGCGACTCGGCCAACCCGATCGTCTACTACAGCCGGAGCCGGCACACCGGCGGCGCGAACGCGTGCCTCGGCGACGCCAGCGTGCGGTTCATCCGTAACAGCATCAACCCGGCCACGTGGATGAACATGGGACCGATCGCCGACGGCGC
>NZ_JAXBLV010000002.1:0-181007 GCF_034097035.1 Gemmata algarum | reverse complement strand
GAGGCGGCCGTCCACCGACACTTCGACGAGGGCACGTTGTGCATCCTGGACTGGTATCACGCGGCCGAACACATGCACGAGTACGCGAAGGCGGCGTGGCCGGGCGACGAGTCCAAGCGGACGGCGTGGTCGGCACAGGCGAAGGGCGTGCTGTACGAGCGAGGGGGTTCGGGACTGGTGAGGTGGTTGCGGCGTCAGCAACTGCCGGCAGCCGGTGACGCGTTGCGTCGGCTCGTGGGCTACTTCGAGGGCAACGCGCACCGGACCGAGTACCCGGAGTACCGGGCGGCCGGGTTAGACATCGGCAGCGGTCCGACGGAGGCCGGTTGCAAGGTAATCGGTGCGCGGCTGAAAGGGTCGGGGATGAGGTGGTGCCCCGACGGGGCGGCTCGGGTCGGGGCTCTGCGCGCGTTGTATCAGAGCGGCCCCGCGTTATGGGACGGATTCTGGAAGGCGACCCCAAAACGGCGGGTCGCTTGATTTACCGCCCACGATCTTTGAACACACCCGCCGGGCGCAGATCGACGAGTGGGATCAATCGATCGAGAAATAGAGCGGTCGGCGCACGGCGACCTCTTGGTCCCGGAGCAACCCGGCGTGCTGGACCGATACACCTGAGCAGCTTTGGAATAACGGTGGTTGAACGTCCAAAGGGCGGTGCGGTGAGCCAACGCTCCGCGCCCATCGGCACGTCAAGCCAATCGCCCGCGACTGGCGCAACGAGCCCAACGAACGGAACGAACGGTCGGCGCCTCTCGATCACTCGCACAATTTGGAAGGCACGGATTCGCTCAGCGGAAGAGCTCGCTGTACCAGGACCGCGCGCGGGGGGCCGGAGCGGGAACTTTCACCGGTAGCCCCTGGAGAATCGCGGCCCCCCAAATGCCCGCGCGGTCCGCAGCCGCGCGGCCGGCACACCGGGCCAGCGCCTCGAACCCGGCCCGGAGGTGTGGCCGGCGGCGGGTCATCCGGTGGCCGTCGGAACCGAGCAGGTGGATGACGCCGCGCTTCGCCCAGTCCCGCAGCGCGCGCCCGACCGCGCCCGACGGCGGCTCGGCCAGCGCGCCCGCGGTCACCTGGATCAGGCACCCCGCCGCCACGAGGCCGTCGACCGCTCCGGGATCGTGGAGCAGCTCGGGGTAGCGCTCGGCGTGGGCCACGACGAGCCGGACCCCGGACCGGCGGAGCGCCCCCGCGAGCGGGCGCACGTCCACGAACCCGCTCGGCGGCATCTCGACCAGCAGGAACTGCCCGTGGTCGCCGATGCTCAGCAACCGCCCGGCGCGGAAGTCCGCTTCCAGGTCCGGGGTCAGCGCCACCTCGCCGGTCGGATGCACCGCGAGCGGGACCCCGTGGGCCGTGAGCTGGCTGGCCAGATGGGCCGCCGCGAGCCGGAGTTTCGCGGCCGTGTTTTCGGGATAGAGTTCGTTCTGATGCGCGAGCGCCGTGACGTGTGTGGCGCCCTCCTCCGCGAGGAGCCGGCACATCGCCAGCGCCTCGGCGGCGTCGGTCGGGCCGTCGTCGAGGCCGGCCAGCAGGTGAACGTGCGTGTCGACGAGCAAGGTCATGTGGAACCTCGGTCGGGAACCTCGGGACGCGCCTCACCGGGTCGGCGCGGGCACCCGGCGTGCCCCGTCTTCATCGGCATCAGCGTTATAACTGTCCGAGTATTTGTAACTGGTGTATTTGTACTCGTAGCCGTACCCGTACCCGTACCCGTACCCGCGGCCTTCGTCGCCCGACGCGTTCACCACCACGCCGATGGTGTGGGCGCCGACGCCGGCCAGCACCTCTCGGGCGCGCTCCGCCGCGGGGCGCGCCGTTTTCGTCATCCGGAACACGACGAGCACCCCGTCCGCTTGCGGGGCCACGATCGCGGGGTCCGCGACGGCCATCAGCGGCGGGCTGTCGACGATGACGAACTCGTACCGTTCCCGCAGCTCGGCGAGGACGCGCTGGAACTGCGGGCTCCCGAGCAGCTCGGCCGGGTTCGCGGGCCGCGGGCCGCACGGGAGCAGGTCGAGGCCCGGCGCGCCGCTGGCAACGATCCCG
The DNA here is from genome assembly GCF_034097035.1 of Gemmata algarum. Taxonomy (NCBI): domain Bacteria; kingdom Pseudomonadati; phylum Planctomycetota; class Planctomycetia; order Gemmatales; family Gemmataceae; genus Gemmata; species Gemmata algarum. Next base: position 178,955 of record NZ_JAXBLV010000002.1, on the reverse strand, counting down.
TCGGCGAGCGGCCGGAGCCCGGCGATCACTTCGGCCAGCCCGGTTTCGGGCGCGCCCGCGCCGGCAAACAGCTTGTGGACGCGCGGCTTGCGCAGGTCGCAATCGACGAGGATCGTCCGCTTCCCCGACTGCGCGACCGAGAGCGCGAGGTTGGCCGCGAGCGTGGACTTCCCGTCGCCGGGGGTCGGGCTGGTCACCTGGATCACCTGGTGCCCGCGCCCCTGCGTGCTGAAGTAGAGTTGCGTGCGCAGCCCCCGGTACGCTTCGGCTTCCGACGATTTGGGGCGCAGCGCCGCGACCAGCAACGGGTCGTAGGTGGCGGGTTCGAGGCTGAGCGCCGGCGCGGTGCGGATCCGCGGAATGTGACCGACCACGGCCAGCCCGAGGCGGCGCCGGATCTCGGCCGGGGAGCGGAAGCTCTTGTCCCGCGTCTCGGCCAGGACCATGAGCCCGCAGCCGAGAAGCGCCCCGATGCCCAACCCCAGCAGCAGCGAGCGGACCAGCACCGGGGCGACCTTGTGCCCGCTCCCCGGGCGGGTGATCTGCTCGGCCGCGTACCCGCCGGCCCCGAGGGTCGCCTGCCGCGCGAGCCGCTCGGCCTCCAGCCGCATGATTTCCGCGTCCGCGTGCTGCGACTGAACGGCCATGGCATCGGCCAGGTCCAGCAGCCCGCCGGCGCGCTTCATGGTCTCTTCGTCCTTGGACAGCTGCGCCTCGAGCTGGGCCAACTGGCGGCCCGCCGTCCGGCGCTTTTGCTCGACCCAGAGGATGTGCGCGCCGAGCTCGTCGAGCACCGGGCCGCCGGCCGCGGGCGGGCGCGCGAGCTCCTCTTTGAGCACCGCGATCCGCGCGTCGACCGCGAGCACGCGGGGGTGGTCCTTGCCCAGCCCGGCCGCCTGGGTCAGCTCCCGCCGCTCGAACTCCAGCGCCCGCAGCGCGGCGGGTCCCGTCAGCTCGCCGCCGCTGGCCGCGGTCGGTACGACGGGCGCGCGGTACTGGGCCGTGAGCTGAACGAACGCGAGCTGCCGGTCCTCGGGCGCGGGGCCGGTGCGGCCGACGAGTTCGATCTGCGCGTCCAGGTTGCTGATGTCGGTCCGCAGCGCGCGCTCCTGGTCCCGGAGCGCGCTCACGCGGGTGCGGACGCTCGACACGTCCTCGGTCGTGATGCCGCGCAGCTCGGTAAGGTGCGTGATGCGGTGCTCGCCCGCCGCCTTCCGCTGCCCTTTGACCGCTTCGAGGAGCCGGTCGAGGGTCGCGATGCGGTCCTGGGACGCCTTCTCGTAAATGGAGTACAGTTCGGCCTGGTACGCCGCGATTACGGCCTCCAGGAGCCGCTTGCACAGCTCCGGGTCCGGTTCGCGGAGCGTGAGGTTCAGGACGCCGCTGCCGACCGTGGGGCCGGCCGAGTCCTTGTCCCGCACGACGGTCAGCCCGGTGCCGATCATGTCGGCGACCGCCCGGTCGTCGGCCGGGAGCCCGTCGCCGCCCGCCGCCCGCGCCTTCGCCGCCGCCGCGAGCCGGATCTTCTCCGACTTGATGAGCGTCACCTGGGTGGCGACGTGGTCCTCGACGACGCGGCCGTCGCCCTCCTTGGTCACCTCGACGCCCTTCTTCACGACCAGCACCTGTGCGGTCGATTGGTACTGCGGCGCCGAGGTCGAGTAGATCAGGGCGCCGAGCACCCCGCCGATGATCAGCCCGACGGCCAGGAACTGCCACCGGCGCATGACGAGGTGCAACGGGTTCAGACCGGACGCGGGCTCGTCGTCGTCGGGCGGGGCGGCGGTATTCTTGTCGGTATCGGCCACGGCAGCGGGCTCCAAGAGTGGCAGGGCGGCCCCGGAGCGCGAGCGCCCGGGGCGCGGACAACATGGAGGCGGGCGTGCGAACCGGGTAAGGGCGCGGCTTCGCGCGCCTTACGCGATCGGAACAGCCTTTTCGAGGAACCGCTCCTCGACCGTCGCTTCGATCCGGGCACCGAGGAAGGACACTTCGATGAGGACCCGGCGGGTGCCCGGCTTCAGCCGGAGGATCGTGCCGAGCGAGCCGGCGAGCGGCCCCCCGACGATTCGCACGGTGTCCCCGATCACCCCGTACACGCGCTCCTGAAGGAGCTGCCGGTTCGCGAGCAGCTCCGCGACCGAGCGCAGCTCGTCCTTCAGTTGATCGGGGTCCGGGGCGCAGAGCAGCTGCGCGATCAACTTGCGGCACGACGGGGGCACGCGCGTGCAGTCCCGGTACTCCCGCTCGCCGCAGAAGACGTAGCCCGGGAACACCGGCAGTTGCGCCGTCTGCGTCTTGCTTTTGGTCCGGTTGACCCGCGTCAAGAGCGGAAGGAACACGGGCACCCCGGCGGCGGTCAGCTGCTCGGTCACCGCCTTTTCCCAGCGGGCCGCGGTCCGCAGAGCCGCCCAGCGGCCCACGTCGTCGATGATCGTTGACTCGTCCATGAAGCCCCCCGGCCGCGCGACACCGTTGACCGCGGAAACGGACCCGCTGCTGAATTATCGAACACGCCGTCCGATTTTGGCCCCGGCGCCGGGGCGAGAGTTTCCGGTCCGGGCACCGTTGCGTGAACGCCTCCGGACCGCACCGAACTTTTGAGGAACGAGCGGAAACGGAATCTTGATCGCGGGGCGCATTTTTCGGGCCGGAGTGACACCCCGCCGAACCTGATTGCACGGTGGCCAAAAAATCGGCGTACGGAGTTGCTTCGATACTCGATAACACATTACGTTTCCCAACGATCCGACTCGCTCGACGCGAGCGGGCCGTCCCCCTCTGCCACTCAGGGGGGACGCGGCCCGAGTTCCCCCCTGGCAGCCGCTCGACCGCGAGGTCGACCCGCTGTAAGGCTCGCGCAGCGTTCCCCATTTGTCACAACCGGTGGCCCACTAAATCGCGACCACGCGCCCGGCCCGGGTGCGTTCCCCGCCGTCCAGCACCGTTCGCGCGGGGGACCGCGTCCCCGCGCCGCGTGCGCATTCGGATGGTTCGCCTTGACCACTCATTCCCTCGGTGCCGTTTGGTGGGTGCCGCTCGCGGCGGGCGCCGGCGCCGGGCTGGTGCTGACTCGGCTGGCCCGGAACGTGGCCGATCGCAACGGGCTGGTCGACGCCCCGGACGGCCGCCGCAAGATGCAGCAGCGGCCGGTTCCCGTGATCGGCGGCGTCGCCGTTCTCCTGGCGGCGGTGCTCGCGCTCGCGGTGACGCTGCTCGTGTCTCACGCGTTCGCCGCGGTCGTGCGGGACGACGTGCGCTGGGCCGCCGCTCTGCTGGCGGCGGCGGCCACCATCACCGCCGTCGGGTTCGTCGACGACCGGCACAACCTCCGGGCGCGCCACAAGCTGGCCGGGCAGATCGTTGCGACGCTGGTTCTCGTCGTCGGCGGCGGCTACCTGATCGAGCGCGTGGCCCTGTTCGGGTGGGTGGTCGAGTTCGGGCCGTTCGCCGGACCGGTCACGGTGTTCTGGCTGCTGGCCTGCGTCAACGCGCTGAACCTGATCGACGGGATGGACGGGCTGCTGGGAACGGTCGCGGTGACCGGGCTGGGAGCGCTCGCGGTCATCGCGCTCATGGTGGGGCAGGTGTTCGCGGCGACCGTCGCGCTGGCCCTGTGCGGCGCGGTCGCCGGGTTCCTCTGGTTCAACCTCCCGCCCGCGACCGTGTACATGGGCGACGCGGGCAGCATGCTCGTCGGGCTGGTCATCGGGGCGCTGGCGATCCCGTCGTCGCTCAAGGGGCCGGCGACCGTCTCGCTCATTTGCCCGGTCGCGATTCTGATCCTGCCGGTCCTGGACACCACGGCGGCCGTGATCCGGCGCAAGCTCACCGGGCGCGGGCTGGCCACCGCCGACCGGGGGCACCTGCACCACGTCCTGCTGCGCCACGGGCTCACCGTGCGGCGCGTGCTGGGGCTGGTCGCCGTGCTGGGGCTGGTCGCGTCCGTCGGCGCGCTCGCGAGCACCGCGTTCAAGAACGATTTGTACGCCCTCGTGGCCGCCGGGGGCGTCGCCGTCACCCTCCTCGCGACCCGCCTGTTCGGGTGCGCGGAGTTCCACCTGATCCGCAAGCGGGCCGGCTTGGCGCTCGGGAGCGCCCTCGGTTGGGCCCCGGCCCCCGCCGGGGTCGGGCTGGCGGTTCGCATCCAAGGCACGATCGACTGGGACTCCGTTTGGGCCGTGTTGGCGGAAGCGGCCGGGAGCGCGGACCTCCAGTCGCTCTCGCTCGACGTCAACGCGCCCGAGCTGCACGAGAACTACCACGCGCGGTGGGAACGCGCCGCGTGCGCCACGCCCGATACGCACTGGTGGCGGGTCGAAAGCCCGCTGTTCGCGCGCGGCCACCTCATCGGCCGGGTCGCGGCGACCGGGGGCCGTGACAGCAGCTCGATCGAGCGCATCTTCCAGACGCTCGCCCGGATCGTCGACGCGGCGGAGCGCCGCGCGACCGAGTTGACCGAACCGGCGCCGGCGCACGGTGCCGCGGCCTTCGGCGCCCGCTGAGCCAGGCCTTGCGAGGAGCCCGACCGTGTCCCGTACCGTGATCCGAGCCGGCCGCACCGAGCGCCAGTACTGGCGCGACCTGTGGCGGTTCCGCGAGCTCCTGTTCCTCCTCGCGTGGCGCGACGTGTCGGTCCGGTACAAGCAAACCGTGATCGGGGTCGCGTGGGCCGTGATCCGCCCGCTCGCGACGACGGCCGTCATGGTGGTCGTGTTCGGCGGCGTCGCGCAGCTCCCCTCCGGCGGGGCGCCGTACCCGCTGCTCGTCCTGTCGGGGATGCTGGGCTGGCAGCTCTTCGCCAGCGGCTTCTCCGCCGCGAGCGAGAGCCTGGTCGGTAACGGGAACCTGATCTCGAAGGTCTACTTCCCGCGGCTCGTCGTCCCGTTGAGCGCGGTCGCGGTGAGCCTCATCGACTTCCTGGTCACGCTGCCGGTCCTGCTGGGGCTGATGGTCTGGTACGGGACCGACGTCACCTGGCGGCTGGCGCTGCTGCCGCTGTTCGTCGCGCTCGCGGCCGTCGCGGCCGTCGCGGTCGGGGTCTGGCTGGCGGCGCTGAACGTCCGGTTCCGCGACGTGCGGTTCGTCATCCCGTTCGTGCTCCAGTTCGGGGTGTACATCTCGCCGGTGGGGTTCGGCCTCGGGGCGGTGCCCGAGCAGTACCGGTGGCTCTTCGTCCTGAACCCGGCGGTCGGGCTGATCGAGGGGTTCCGCTGGGCGCTCTTGGGGCAGGCGTGCGAACAGACCCCGTACGCGGTCGCCGTGACCGTCGCGGCGACGGGCGCGACGCTGGCCGCCGGCGTGCGGTACTTCCGTCGCACCGAAAAGACATTCGCGGACCGGATCTGAGGCCAGCTGTGGGCGAACCCGAAACGGTGATCCGCGTCGAGGGCCTGGGCAAGCGGTACGCGCTCGGGCGCGCTGCGGGGCCGGGGCCGTCGACGCTCCGGGACGCGCTCGCTGCCGGCGCGCGGGGGCTCCTCCAGCGGCTGCGCGGCCGCCGGCCCGCGGACGCGCCGCCGGACGAGTTCTGGGCACTCAAGGACATCGCGTTCGAGGTGAAGCGCGGCGACGTGGTCGGGGTCATCGGCCGCAACGGGGCCGGCAAAAGCACGCTGCTGAAGCTCCTCTCGCGGATCACGGAGCCGACGGCGGGCCAGATCGAGATCGAGGGCCGGGTGGCGAGCCTGCTGGAAGTGGGCACCGGGTTCCACCCGGAACTGACCGGGCGCGAGAACGTGTACCTGAACGGCTGCATTCTGGGGATGTCGCGCGCGGAGGTTCGGGCGAAGTTCGATCAGATCGTGGAGTTCGCCGAGGTCGAGAAGTTCCTCGACACCCCGGTGAAGCGGTACTCGTCGGGCATGTACACGCGGCTGGCGTTCGCGGTCGCCGCGCACCTCGAATCCGAGGTGCTCGTCGTGGACGAGGTGCTCGCGGTCGGCGACACCGCGTTTCAACAGAAGTGCCTGGGGAAAATGGGCCAGATCGCGCGGGGCGGGCGGACGGTGCTGTTCGTGAGCCACAACCTGTCCGTTGTGAACCAGCTCTGCACCCGCGGGCTGTACCTGCGCGACGGCGGGCTCGTCGCGCACGGCCCCGTCGCGGACGTCATCGGCCGGTACCTGGGCGGCGCGGACCAGGGGGCGTACGCCGGCGCCGCCCGCCCGGACCGGCCGACCGTAACCTCGGTCCGGATCGATACGGCCGAACTCGCCCGCGGGCACCTGAGCGTGGCGGTCGGCTTCGAGTCGCCGGTCGCGTTCGACCCGCTCGTCGGGGTGGTGGTCTCGACGGACCTCGGCACCCCGCTCTTCGGCACCAACCGCGACCTGCACCCGACGAACCCGCACGGCAGCTCTCGGACCGGGCGGTCGGCGGTCACGTTCCCGGACGTCCCGCTGCAGTCGGGGACCTACAGCGTCTCGGTCTGGCTCGGGGACGGGACCGGGGCGGTTCACGAGCACCTGCCGGACGTGGTGCGTTTCGATTTCGTGTCGAGCGCGGCGCTTTCGAGCCGGTACTCGACGCGGGTGATCGGCCCGTTGCGGGTTTCGGCGCGCTGGTCGGTCGCGCTCGGCACGCGCGACGCACACGACCCAAGTGCCGGCGGTGCTCACGAACGAGGCGTGCCGTGCTCCGGGTGACGTGGGCGCGCGCGGTCCAGGCCGCGCGCCGCGCGCGGTTCGCCTGGGCGGGCGCCGAGTTCGGCGCGGGCTGCGACCTCGCCCGCGGGGTGGTGCTCGCGCCGGGGGTTCGGAACGGCCGGCGGGGGCGCGTGACCGTGGGTTCCAACGTGAGCCTCGGGCGCGGTGCGGTTCTGCGGGCGTGGGGCGGCTCGGTGGCGGTCGGGGCGAACGTGTTCGTCGGCGAGTACACGGTCGTCTACGGGCACGGCGGCGTGTCGATCGGCGACGACACGCTGATCGCGATGCACTGCCGCATCCTCTCCTCGAACCACACGATCCCGCCGCGCGGCGAGCGCATCCGCCACCACCCCGATGTGCTGCTGCCCACGGCCATCGGCCGCGACGTCTGGCTCGGCGCCGGGGTCACGGTTCTGGGCGGCGTGACGATCGGCGACGGCTGCGTTGTTGCCGCCGGGGCGGTGGTCACACGCGACCTCCCCGCATACGCGGTGGCGGCGGGCGTCCCGGCCAAAACGTTTCGGTTCCGCGAATGAGCCCCACCGTCTCGGTTCTGATCCCGACCCACAACCCGGACGCAGGCCGGTTGGCCCGCACGCTGGACGGCCTTCGCGCGCAAACGCTCCCTTTGGAGCGGTGGGAGCTGATCCTGGTCGATAACGGCTCGGCCGCGCCCGTCGCCCCCGTGCTGAGCTGGCACCCGTCCGCGGGGGTGCTCCGCGAACCGCGGTTGGGGCTGACGTTCGCCCGGCGGGCGGGCGCGGCGGCGGCCGAGGGGGCGCTTCTGGTGTTCGTGGACGACGACAACGTGCTCGCCCCGAACTACCTCGCGCGGGTCGTGGACGCCTTCGCCCGCCGCCCGCGGCTCGGCGCCCTCGGCGGCCGGTCGGTGCCGGAATGGGCGGTCGAACCGGCCCCGTGGGTTCGCGAGTTCGCGGGCGCGCTGGCCGTGCGCGACCTCGGCGACGCGGAGCTGATCGCGGACCCGAGCGCCGAGACCGGCTACCCGGCGTGCGCCCCCATCGGCGCCGGGATGGCGCTCCGGACCGAAGCCTGGGCGGATTACGCCCGCGCGGGCGCTTCAGGCCGCGGCGCGATTACGGACCGGAGCGGCACCTCGCTGGCCAGCGGCGGCGACTGCGACGTCGTGCTGCACGTGTTCCGGGCCGGGTGGCAGGTCGGCTACACGCCGGAACTGTGCCTCACGCACCTGCTGCCGGCGGCGCGGTTGACCCGCGAGCACCTCGCGCGGCTGAACCACGGCATCGCGAAGTCGTGGGTCCAGGTGCTGGACCGCCACGGGCTCCGCCCCTGGCCGCGGGTCGCGCGCTGGACCGTGCCGCTGCGCAAGTGGCGCGCGTACCTCCGCTACCGGAGCTGGACCGGACCCGCCGCGTACGTCCGCTGGAGGGGCGCGTGCGGTCAGTTTGAAGGCCGCGCGCTCCTGGGGGCGCCATGAGCCGGTTGCGTCAGCTCGCCAAACGGCTGCGGGTCGGGAGGCTGGCCTATCGGCTGGTCCACGCGCCGCGCGCGTTCCTCAAGAAGTGCGCGCGGGAAGGGCCGCTGAACCTGTGGCTCGCGCGGCGCGGTCGGGCGGCGATGGAGCGCGCCGCGCTTCGGCTGCCCCCCGCTCCGGAGCCGCTCGGTGCGGACGTTCCGTGCGTGTACTTCCTGACCGGCGCCCAGTTCTGGTACCAGACCGCCTTCTGCGGGCACTCGCTGCGGGTCCGCGCCGGGGCGCCGGTGCGGATCGTCGTCATCGACGACGGCACGCTCCGAGCCGAACACGCCGCGGCGCTCGCCCGCGTGCTACCGGGGCTCGAAGTGCGCCCCGCGGACGCGGTCGTTCGCCGGCTGGACGAGCACCTCCCGGCGTCGAAATACCCGACCCTTCGCCGGAGGCGGCTCGTGTACCCGCACCTGCGGAAGTTGACCGACGTCCACGCGGGCGGCACCGGGTGGAAACTGGTGCTCGACTCGGACATGCTCTTCTTCCGCCGCCCGGACGTGCTACTCCGGTGGCTCGCCGCGCCGGACCGCCCGTGTCACATGCGGGACGTGGAAAGCGCCTACGGGTACTCGCCCGCGCTGATGGCCGAACTCGCCGGCGCACCGGTCCCGGACCGGGTGAACGTCGGGGTGTGCGGCCTGCGCAGCGACGGCATCGACTGGGACCGTTTGGAACACTGGTGCCGCGCGCTCGCGGAGCGCGAGGGCGACCACTACCTCCAGGAGCAGGCCCTCACCGCGATGCTCGTCGCGGGCACGCGGTGCGTCGAGGCGCCGGCCGCGGAGTACGTCGTGCGGCCGGCGCGCCCCGAAGCGGAGCGCCCCACGGCCGCCCTTCACCATTACGTCGCCGAGTCCAAGGCGTGGTACTTCCGCTTCGGGTGGCGGCGCGCTAACACGAACCGAGGTGAGGTATGACGGCCCCCGACCGCGGCGCCCCGGGGCTCTGGATCGGCCCGTCGCTCAGGGCGATGGAGCGGCTCAGCGCCCGCCCCTTTCTGGCCCACGGGCGCGGCTGCCACGGGTACGTGTATTCGGTGCCGAAGGGCGTACCGAAAGGGAGCGCGATCGAAGACGCAAACGAGATCATTGATCGCTCCCGGACCCGGTACTTGGGGGCGGAGGCGTCGTGACCGTTCCACTCGTTTCGTTTCTCACCCCGGCGTACAACGCGGCGGCGTACCTCCCCGACACGGTGCGATCGGTGCTCGCGCAGACGCACCCGCGGGTCGAGGTGATCGTCGTCAACGACGGCTCGCGCGACGACACGCTCGCCGTCGCCCGGTCTTTCACCGACCCGCGCGTGAAGGTGATCGATCAGGAGAACCGCGGCCAGAGCGCGGCGGAGAACCGGGCGTTCCGGGAGGCGCAAGGCGAGTACGTCGTCCACCTCGACGCCGACGACCTGATCTCGCCGAACAAGGTCGAGGTCCAGGTGCGGCGGCTCGCCGGGGCGGAGCCGGGCTGCGTGTCGTTCCACCCGTGGGGCCGGTTCGTCGGCCACCCGCGGGGCACCCGGGCCGTCCCGCAGCCGTTTTGGCGCGACATCGCCCCGGTCGATCTGCTGACCGAAATGTGGGAGCAGCACAGCATGGTTCAGGGCGGGTGCTACCTGCTCCCGCGAGCGCTCGTCGAACAAGCCGGGCCTTGGGACGAGTCGCTTTCCCTCATCAACGACTTCGATTTCTTCCCGCGGGTCCTTGCCCGCGCTCGCGCGGTGCTGTTTTGCCCGGACGCGTTCCTCCACTACCGCTCGGGGCTGGCGAGCGCGCTGAGCGCCACGAAATCCGATCGGGCGTGGGACTCGGCCTTCCGCGCCACCCTCGCGGGCACGGGAACGCTGCTCGCCGCCGGGGACACGGCGCGAAGCCGGAAGGCGTGTTCGCGTGTGTGGGAAGAGTTCATTTTCGCCTGCTACCCCGCGGTGCCGGAGCTGCGGCGGCGTGCCCGCGAGCAGGTGCGGGCGCTGGGCGGCCCGCACTTCTCCCCTCAGATGGGGCCCAAGATGCGTGCGCTCGCGCGGCTCGTCGGCTGGAAGCTGGCGAAGCGGATCGAGAGATTGGCCCGCCGCCTGACGCGCGCCAAGAAGGCGTGACGAGAGCGGCGGGCACCCGTTCACGCTCGAAACGGCCCGGCGGCGCCTCTCAAGGGAGCACATGTGGACATCAGCGTCGTGATCCCGGCGTTCAACCGCGTTGATCTCTTGCGGGCGAGCGTCGGAAGCGTCCTCGTGGCGGCCGGCCGGGCCGCGCCGCTGCGGGTCGAATGCGTCGTCGTGGACGACGGCTCGGATTCGCCACTCGAGCCTCGTCTGGGCGACCTCCGGGCGAGGTTCGCCCCGCCTCATTGCCTCCGCGTGATCCGGCAGGCGAACGCCGGGTCGTCGGCCGCCCGGATGACCGGCCTTCACAACGCGAACGGCGAGTTCGTTCAGTTCCTCGATTCCGACGACCTCCTGCACCCCGATAAACTGGCGGCCCACGTGCGGGCGATGCGCGAGACCGGCGCCGAGTTGTCGTACTGCGACCAGGCCACCACGCGACCTTACGATCCGCTCAACGACGCGCACGAGCCGGCCCGGCTGTCTGAAAAAGTGCTCCCCACGGTTGGGACCGCAGCCGAGCTGTTTATCGGCGTTCAGACCGCCCCGCACGCCCCGGTTTTCCGTCGCGCCGCGCTCCTGGCCGCACTGGCGAACCCGTTGGTGCCCCCGAGCCGGGTGTTCGAACCCGCCGGGGACACGTGGCTGTTCTTCAACTGCGCGACGCAACCGTGGCGCGTGTGCAAGGTGAACGGCCCGTTCGCCGTTACCGTGTGCCACGACGACGAGCACCTTTCGATGAAGTGGGAGAAGCTCGGCGTCCCGGCGCTCGCCGTGACGCTCGTGTTCGCGCTCCGGTGCCCCCAAACGCCGGAAACGCGGGCGGCGCGCGCGTTGCTCGGCGCAGCCGCGTTCCAGAGCTACCGCCGGCTCCCGCGGCGGTTCCACGCGGAGTACGAACGGCTCACGCTCGCCGTTTACCAGACCAGCCCCATCGACGCGCCCCGCGCGCGCCTCGGCGGCCGGCGGTTCGCGCGGCTCGCGTCCGTGCTCGGCCCCGCGCGGGCGGCGCGCGTCCTCCGCCGGTTCCAGTGCGGACCGTACAGCCGTTGCCGGACCATCGACCGCGAGGAGCTCGACGACGTGTTCGGCCGGGCGCTCCGCCACGTGATCGCGGTCAGCGGGCGCGAGCCGTTCGAGGCGCGGTTCGGCCGCAGCCCGGTCCAACTGGCGCCCACGCTCGTCGGGGGCGCCTGAACGTGGCCCGCCCGCGAATCTGTCTGATCGGCCCCGGGGCGCCGTCCTCGAACCCGCGGCTCGTCAAAGAAGCGGACGCCCTCGCGGGGGCCGGGTACCCGGTTCGCGTCGTGTGCGGGACCGGGCACTCGCTCGGCACCGATCTCGATGACGAGCTGTTCCGGGCACGCGGGTGGCAGGTGGTCCAGGTGCCGTTGGGGGCCAAGTGGCAACGGGCGGCCCGCGTCTTGCGACAGCGGGCGGCGGCGGCTCTCGTTCGGCGCGGGCTGTGCCACACGCGGTCCGTGGCCGCGTGGGCCGAATCGGAACTCGTCGTGCGGCTGGCGCGGGCCGCCGCGGCCGAACCGGCCGACCTCTACATCGGGCACTATTTACCCGGACTCTGCGCGGCCTTCCGGGCGGCCCGTCGGCACGGCACGAAGTTCGGGTTCGACGCCGAAGACAGCCACGTTGACGAGCTCCCCGACTCGCCGGAACACCGCAACAGGCGCGCCGCCCGCGAGTCGCTCGAACGCGGGCTGCTCGCCCGGTGCTCGCACCTCACGGCTTCGAGCCCGCTGGTCGCGGGCGCCTACGAGCGCCGCTACGGCCGGCGCCCGGCGATCGTCTTGAACGTGTTTCCGCGGTCCGAAGCGCCCCGCGAGCCGGTTCCCACCGCGTACTTGAAGGGCGAGGGCCGACCGACGCTCTACTGGTTCAGCCAGACGGTCGGGCCGGGGCGCGGGCTGGAAGCGGTCGTCGCCGCGATGGGTTTAATGGTCACGCCGGTCGTGCTGCACCTGCGCGGCGTTCCCGCCGCCGGGTACCGCGAACGACTGGACGCGCACGCGGCCGCGCACGGGGTCCGCGGGCGGATCGTGTGGCACCCGGCGGCCGCGCCGGGCGAGATGGTCCGGCTCGCCGGTGCGTTCGACCTGGGCTTCGGGACGGAAACCGGCTTCACTCCGAACAACTCGATCGCGCTGTCGAACAAGATCTTCACCTACCTCCTCGCGGGCGTCCCGGTCGTCCTGAGCCGAACGCCCGCCCAGGCCCGGCTCGCGGGCGAACTGGGGGACGCCGTCGCGCTGGTCGACCTCGGCCGCCCGGGAAAGTTTGCACGCGCGCTCGACGCCCTCGTGCTCGACCGCGACGGGCTCGCCCGGCGCCGGGAGGCGGCGTGGAACCTCGGTCGCAACCGGTACAACTGGGACGTCGAGCAGAAGGCGTTCCTGGCCTCTGTCGGCGCCGCTCTGCGCGATTAGCTCACATGCGCGTCTTGCTCACCGCCGACCCCGAGATCCCGGTCCCGCCGCTCACGTACGGCGGGATCGAGCGGATCGTTGCCGACCTCGCGGCCGGTCTGCGGGAGCGCGGCCACGCCGTCGGGTTGGCGGCGCACCGGGGTTCCACCGCACCGGTCGACGCGTCCTTCCCGTGGCCCGGCGCCGCCTCGCAGAGCCTGCGCGACACGGTCCGAAACACCCGCGCCCTCGCGCGGGCCGTGAACGCGTTCCGGCCGGACGTGGTCCACAGTTTCTCGCGGCTGATGTACTTGCTCCCTCTGTTGCCCGGGCGGCTGCCGAAGGTCATGTCCTATCAGCGCAACCCGAGTCTGCGAACGACCCGGTGGGCAGAGCGCCTCGCGGGCCGAACGCTCCGGTTCACGGGGTGCAGCGGGTACATCTGCGCAATCGGGCAACAGGCCGGCGGAACCTGGGACGCGATCCCGAATTTCGTCGATCTCACGAAGTACACCTTCCGGGCGGGCGTGCCGGCCGATGCGCCGTTCGTCTTTTTGAGCCGGGTCGAACACATCAAGGGCGCCCATGTCGCCATCGCGGTCGCGAAACGCGCGGGCCGGCGGCTCGTGATCGCCGGGAACCACGCGTCCGACGACACCCCGAACGGGCGGTACTGGCGCGACCAGATTCAGCCGCACCTTGGGCGGAACGGGATCGAGTACGTCGGACCCGTGAACGACGCGCAGAAGAACGAGTGGCTCGGTCGCGCGGCGGCGATGCTCGTTCCGATCCAGTGGAACGAGCCGTTCGGGATCGTGTTCGCCGAAGCGCTGGCCTGCGGGACACCGGTCATCAGTTGCCCGCGCGGCGCGCTGCCCGAAATCATTCGCAACGGGACCGAGGGCTTTTTGGCCGAGACCGAAGAGGCCCTCGCGGCCGCCGCGCGCCGGGTCGGTGAGATCGACCGCGCCGCGTGCCGCGCGCGGGCCGAATCGGCGTTCTCGGCGGAACGTGTGGTTGCCCAATACGAGCGCCTGTACACAGAAGCCGCACGGGGCGGGCCACAAGCCCGCCCGCTGGCCGGGCGGGTGCCCTGATGCGTCGCGTGCTGATCGTGAGTCCGCACTTTCCGCCCGTGAACGCCCCGGACTGCCAGCGGGTGCGGATGGCGCTCCCGCACCTGCGCGAGTTCGGCTGGGACGCGCACGTGCTGGCCGTCGACCCGTCCGGGGTCGAAGGCTTTCTGGACCCCGACCTCGCGCGAACGCTCCCCGCGGGGCAGGCGGTCACCCGCGTGCCCGCGGTTCCCGCGTGGCTGACCCGGGCGTTCGGGTTCGGCGGCCTCTGGCTCCGCGCCGGTGGGCGGCTCGCGGCCGCCGGGGCGGAGCTGCTGCGGCGCGAGCGGTTCGATCTGGTGTTCTTCTCCACCACCATCTTCTCCGCGATGAAGCTCGGGCCGCGCTGGCTCCGGCGGTTCGGCGTGCCGTATGTAATCGACCTCCAAGACCCGTGGATCAGCGACTACTACTCCCGCACGGGCACGCCCCCCCCGGGCGGGCGCCTCCGCTACGCGCTCGCACAGTGGGGCGCCCGGCGGGCCGAGCCAACGGTGGTGCGACACGCCGGGCACGTCGCGACCGTTTCGCCCGCGTATGCCGATGCGCTCCGGGCGCGCTACCCCGACGTCCCCGCCGAGCGCTACACGGTGCTGCCGTTCGCGGCGGCGGCGAGCGACTTTCAGGTGGTCGCGGAACGCAACATCGGACACGGGGTGTTCGACCCCGCGGACGGGTTGCGGCACTGGGTCTACCTGGGGCGCGGCGGCGCGGACCTCGCCCCGGCCCTGCGCGGGCTGTTCGGCGCCTTTGCGGCCGTTCGCCGCTCGGACGCGCGTGCGGACCGCGTGCGCATGCACTTCGTCGGGACGAGTTACGCGAAGAAGGGGCTGGCGCGCGAATCCGTTCGCCCGCTTGCGCGAGCCGCGGGGCTCGCGGCCGTGGTGACCGAACAGACCGACCGGTTGCCGTACCTGCGCGGGGTGTCGCTGCTGCGCGCCGCGGGCGCGCTGCTCGTCGTCGGCTCGGACGACCCGAGCTACAGCGCCTCGAAGATGTACCCGTACATCATGGCCCGGCGGCCGCTGCTGGCAATCCTCCACGAGAACAGCCCGGCCGCCGCGGTCATCACCGCGTGCCGGGCCGGTGAGGTGGTGCCGTTCGCGACGGGCGAAAGCACCGAGAACCTCGCAGCCCGCCTCGCGCCGGCGCTCGGGCGCCTGCTCGCCGCGACCGGCACCGAACCGCCCACCGACTGGGCCGCGTTCGCGCCCTACACCGCGCGCGAAATGACCAGGGTCTTGTGCCGCACGTTCGACTCTGCGATCCCCGCGCCCAACCGAACCGGTCCCCGATGATCGACCCCAAAGCCAACCCGCTGTTCCTCCGGCTGTTCTGGGGCGGCGCCGCCGTGCTGGCCCTCGGCGGGCTGGTCGCAGCCGAGTCGGTCGTCTCGGTGGGGACCGCCGCCGGGTTCCTCATCGCGGCCGCGGCCGCGGTCCCGGCGTACCTCTGGGCGCGGGGCCACGCGTGCGGGCTGCCCATTTATCCCATCGTCTGCCTGACGTACATCTGGACGTGCGCGCTGCCGCTGGTCCAGGGCCACCAGGCGGTGCAGAACTACTCGACCGGCGACCAGCTCACGGCCGCCGCGACGGTCATCGGGTACCTGCTGCTCGGCACCGGGGTCTGGTGGACGTTGACCGCGAGCCGGCCCCGCGTGCCGCGCGCCTACTGGGGGTTCCCGGAGGCCCGGAGCGGCGTGTTCCTCACGTTCCTGGGCTGCGGGTGCGTGTTCCTGTCGCCGCTCCCGTGGATGGTGGTGTCCCTCCCCGGAACGGTCCACAGCGCGCTGCGGATGGGCACCCTGGCACTCGCGATCCTGTCCGCCGTGGTGCTCGCGTTCCAGTGGGGCCGGCAGCAGTTGAGCATGAACGTGAAGGCCACGTTCGCGGGACTGCTCGTCGTCTACATGCTGCTGGACGCGGGCGGGCTGATCATCCACGGGGTCGCGATGCTCACCTTCTCCACGGCGGCCGCGTTCGCGCTCGGCCGCGGGCGGGTCCCGTACCGCCTGATTATCGTCGCGTTCGTGGTCTTCGCGGTGCTCCACAGCGGGAAGTGGGGCATGCGAAAGGCGTACTGGGGCGAGTCGCCGAAACCGTTCCCGGGCTACGTCGAGTTCTACGCCGAGTGGGTGAGCGAAGGGGTGGGCGAGTTCGTGTCGGGGCGCTTCGACCCGGCCGCGGCCGAGCGCCCGCAGGGCTCCTCCGTCCTGAGCCGGGCCTCGGTGATCCACATGATCCTGCTGGTTCAGACCAACAGCCCGTCGCAGGTCGAGCACCTGAACGGCTCGACCTACGAGATCATCCCGGCCCTCGTGCTGCCGCGGTTCTTGAGCACCGACAAGCCGTGGTCGCACGAAGGCACGTACATCCTGTCCACGCACTACGGGCTGCAAACGCGCAGCCAGACCCTTAGCACGACGATCGGGTTCGGGCTGCTCGCGGAGTCGTACGCGAACTTCGGCTGGTTCGGGGTTCTGGCCCTCGCGGTGCTGACCGGCACGGTTACCGGGACCGCGGCGCGGTGGGGGGCGACCGTGCCGGTCACCTCGTTCCCGGGGCTGTTCGGCTTCCTGGTGCTGTCCGCGTTCCTGCAAACGGAGGCGACCGCCGGGGTCGCGGTGACGTCGCTCGTGCAAGGGACGCTGGCGCTCCTGGCCGTCGGACTCGTGCTGATGCGGAGCACCCCGAACGGCGAGCGCGTCCCGGAGCGGCACGCGCGCCTCGCGCTCGCGGGGGGAGACGCGTGACCAAACTCGCGATCGTCACCACGCACCCGGTGCAGTACTACGCCCCGTGGTTCCGCCACCTCGCGGAACGGTCGGGGCTCGCGGTGCGCGTGTTCTACCTCTGGGACTTCGGCGTCTCGGGGCGGGTCGATCCCACGTTCGGGGTTCGTGTGACCTGGGACATCCCCCTGCTGGACGGGTACGAACACGAGTTCGTCCCGAACCGCAGCCGCAGGCCGGGCACGAACTCGTTCTGGGGGATCGACAACCCCGGCCTGCTCGCGCGACTCAAGCCGTTCGCGCCGGACGCGGTCCTGTGCCTGGGCTACAACTACGCGACCTTCGCGAAGCTACTCCTTTCGCGGCCGCGGTACACGCTCATCCTCAGGGGCGACTCGCACCGGCTCGTTCCGCGGTCAGGGTGGAAGGCGCGGCTCAAACGCGCGGCGCTGGCCCGCGTGTTCCGCCGGTTCGCCGCGTTCCTCTACGTCGGGCAGGCGAACCGCGAGTACTACCGACTTCACGGCGTCCCGGAGGACAAGCTCGTCTTCTGCCCGCACGCGGTCGACAACGACCGGTTCACCGGGGGCCGCGGGGCGGCCGAACCGGACGCGCGCGAGTGGAGAGCGGCCCTCGGCATCCCGGGGGATCACCGGGTCGTATTGTTCGCGGGGAAGTTCGAACCGAAGAAGCGGCCGCTCGACCTGCTGGAAGCGTTTCGGCGCGCCGCGCCCGGGCGCGCGTCGCTGCTGTTCGTCGGCAACGGGCCGCAAGAGCCCGAGCTGCGCCGCGCGGCGGCGGGTGTTCCGAACGTGTTCTTCGCACCGTTTCAGAATCAGTCGCGGATGCCCCGAACGTACGCCGCGGCCGACCTCGTCGTCTTGCCGAGTTACGGACCGGGCGAGACCTGGGGGCTGTGTGTCAACGAGGCCATGTGCCTCGGCCGACCGGTCATCGTGAGTTCGCACGTCGGGTGCGGCCCCGACCTCGTTCGCGACGACGAGACCGGCGGCACCTTCCCGGCGGGCGACGTCGGCGCCCTCGCGGCCCGGTTGCGCGCGGCCCTCGCGGCCCCGGGCGCCCTCGCGGTGTGGGGGCGGGCGGGCGAAGCGCGTGTCGGCCGTTACAGCTACGAACACGCCACCGCCGGCCTCCTCACCTGCCTGGCCCGGCTGAAGCCCTCTGCCGGCGCCGCACCCGAAGCCGGGACGATCGGACGCGCGCGATGACCCGCCCGGCCCCTCTCTCAGCCGCCCCCGCGCGAACCGAGCGGCCGCGGGTTCTGTTCGCGGCGACCTCGCTGGAAGCCGGGTCCGGCGGGATCCAGCGCGTCGCCCGGCTGATGGGCCGCGTCCTCCTCGAAGACTTCGCCGACCGCGCGACGGTTTCGCTCCTGAGCTTGCACGACGAGGCCCCGGCCGCCGACGTCGGCGCCCCGGTCCGGTGCGCCGGCGGCTCGCGGCTGCGGATGGCGTGGCACGCGCTCCGGACGCGCGGCACGCACCTCATCACGGACACCTGCAACCTCGGCCGGCTCCGCCGCCTCCCGGGGTTGAACCGGCCACACCTCGCGGCGCTCCACGGCATCGAGATCTGGGAAGGCGCCAGCCCCGCCTGGGTGTCGAGCGCGAAGGCCGCGACCGTCCAGATGTTCAACTCGGACTACACCCGCCGCCGCGCCGAGCGGGCTCACGGCCGGTTCGGGCGCGCGGAGGTGTGCTGGCTGGCGACCGAAGCCGAGCGCCCGCCGCCCCCGCGCCCGCGCCCGTCCGCTTCGGCCGAAGTGCTCGTGGTCGGGCGCATGGTCGCGGACCGGGACAAGGGCCACCGCGACCTGATCGCGGCCTGGCCGTCGGTCGTCGACGCGGTGCCCGGCGCCACGCTCCGGGTCGTCGGGCGGGGGCCGGGGCAAGCGGCCCTGGAGGCGCTCGCCGCGCAGAGCGGTGCCGGCCGGAGCATCGTGTTCGAAGGGTTCGCGACCGAAGAGCGCCTCGACGAGTTGTACGCACGCGCCACGGCGTTCGCGATGCCGAGCCGCGGGGAGGGGTTCGGCATCGTGTACATCGAGGCGATGCGGCACGGGCTGCCGGTCGTCGCGTCGGTGCACGACGCCGCCCCCGAGATCGTGCTCGACGGCGGAACCGGGTTCACGGTCGATCTGGACGCACCGGGGCAACTGGCGGATCGCGTCATTCGACTATTGAGGGAGCCGGGGCTGGCCGATCGGTTCGGCGCGGCCGCGCGGTGCCGGTGGGCGGAGCACTTCCGCTTCTCCTGTTTCCGAAAGCGGTTCGGTGACATTCTGGGCCGGTTCCTCCGATGACGCCGCTCCGCATCCTCCATGTGATCCCCGCCGTCGCGCCGCGGTACGGCGGCCCGAGCGCCGCCATCGTTCCGATGTGCGAGGCGCTCAACGCGCTCGGGGGCGTCACCGCGGACGTGGCGACCACAGACGTCGATGGCGCGGGCGCGTACGACGCGGCCCAGTGGCCCGCGCGGAGCACCGCACTACGCCTCTTCCGGGTCAGTCGGGGAACGGGGGCGCGCTGGGCGCACTCGGCGCCCCTCGCCCGGTGGCTGGACGAGCACGTTCGGTCTTACGACGTCGTCCACGTTCATTCCGCGTGGCTGCACCCGACCTTCGCGGCCTGCCGGGCGGCCCGGCGGCACCGCGTGCCCGTTGTGTACCGCCCGTGCGGGACGCTGTCGCCGTACACCTGGGCGCGTCACCGGCTGATGAAAGCGGCGTACTGGGTCGGCTTCGAGCGGTCGAACGTCCGGTCGGCCGCCGCGTTCCATTGCACCAGCGACGACGAGGCGGCCGAACTGCGCCTGTACCGCGCGCTGAAAGCCCCGGTGGTTGTTCAGCCGCTCGGCGTTGCCCCCGACGCGTGGGCCGCTCCGGCGCGCGCCGCCGCCCTGCGCGAGCGGTGCGGCCTCCCGGCCGACGGCCCACCGGTCGTCCTCTTCCTGTCGCGGGTGCACCCCAAGAAGGGCGTGACGGACCTGCTCCTGCCCGCGTTCGCCCGGCTCACGCGGCCCGCGACGCTCGTGATCGCCGGCGGCGCCGACGGGTCGGCGCCGGACTACCCGGACGAGGTCGCGCGAACCGCCGAGCGGCTCGGGCTGACGGCGCGCGTGCGCATCCTCGGCCCGATCGCCCCCCCCGACCGGTGGGCGGTGCTCGACGGCGCGGCGGTGCTCGCGCTGCCGAGCCACCAGGAGAATTTTGGCCTCGTGGTCGCCGAGGCGATGGCCCGCGGCGTCCCGGTGGTGGTGTCCGACCAGGTTCAGATCGCCCCCCATGTCGTGGCCGCGAAGGCGGGGGCGGTCGTTCCCCGCGACGTGGACGCGCTCGCCGCCGCGCTCGACGCGTTGCTGGAGCACCCGGCGGGGCGGACCGCGACCGGGGCCCGCGGCCGGGAGTACGCGCGAGCGGTCTTCGATTGGGCCGCGGTGGCGGCGCGGCTCCGCGACCTCTACCGCGCACTGACGAAGTGAGCGCCAGCCGTGCGAATCACCATCTTGAGCGGGCCGTTCCAACCGTTCCCGCCGGCCCCCGGCGGGGCCGTCGAGCGGGTCTGGCACGGGCTGGCCGAAGCGTTCGCGGCACAGGGCCACACGGTCACGGTCCTCTGCAAAGCGGGCGTCGGGCAGAAGGTCGAAGAGACCGTCAACGGGGTACGATACGTTCGCCGGACCGGGTTCACGGCCGGCCCGAGGCTCCTTCCGAATCTGGTGAAGGATTTGGGCTATTCGCTCCAGATGCAGCGGCTGCTCCCCCCGGCCGACGTCCTGGTCACGCACAGCTTTTGGGCGCCGGTGGTGGCCCACCTCCGGCGCGGGGTCGGGCGGGTCGTCGTCCACGTCGCCCGGATGCCGAAGGGCCAGCTCCGGTTGTACGACCGCGCCGCCCGGTTGAACGTGCCGTCCTCGGCGGTCCGTGACGCGATCGCCGGAGAGCGCCCCCAACTGCTCGCGAAGGTGCGAGTCGTCCCGTACCCGGTCGACGGGCGGTTCACCCCTCCCGCTGAGAAGCGCCCGCGCAAGCCCCAGCCCACGGTGCTGTTCGCCGGACGGATCCACCCCGAGAAGGGCCTCGACTTGCTGGTCGAGGCGTTCGCGCGGTTGGACCCGGTGCGGTTCCCGGCGCGCCTGCGGATCGTCGGCCCGTGGCTCGTCGCGCAAGGCGGGGCCGGGGGCGAATACCGGGCCGCGCTCGCGGCCAAATCGGCCGGCCGCGCGGTCGAGCTGGTCGAGCCGGTCTTCGACCGCGTCGGGCTGGCGAACGAGTACCGCGCCGCGGACCTGTTCTGCTACCCGTCGCTGGCCGAAGCCGGGGAGACGTTCGGCGTCGCGCCGCTGGAAGCGATGGCCACCGGGTTGCCCCCGGTCGTCTCCGACCTCGCCTGCTTCCGCGACTTCATCACCGACGGCGCGACCGGGGTCGTGTTCGACCACCGCCGCCCGGACCCGGCGGGGCGGTTGGCCGAACAGCTCGGCCGGCTCCTCGGCGCCCCCGCCCTTCGCGAGCAGATCGCCGGCCGCGCGGCGAGCCGGGCCGCGGCGCACACGCTCCCGCGCGTGGCCGCGGCCCACCTCCGGGACTTTGAAGAAGTGCTCTCCGAATGACGAACTCGCCCCAAGCCGAGCGGCGGACGATGCCACAAGCCACCGCCTACGCCTCGCCGTGGTCGCTCGGCGTGCGCGCCCGACTGGCGCTGTGGGGGCTCGTCTGGCTGACGCTGTTCCGGCCCACCCCCAAGCCGCTTTCGTTTTGGCGCGTGTTCCTGCTGCGGGCGTTCGGGGCGACGGTGCGCGGGACGCCGTTCGTGTCGCAGTCCGCGGTCGTCAAGATGCCGTGGCTGCTGACGCTCGAAGACCGCGCGTGCCTCGGCCCGGGGAGCGAGGTCTACAACCTCGACCGGGTCACGCTCGGGGCGCGCTGTACGGTCGCGCAGCACGCGTACTTGTGCGGCGGGACGCACGATTTCACGCACCCGGACCTGCCACTGGTCGTCGCCGCGATCGTGATCGGGCCGGACGCCTTCGTCGGCGCCCGGGCGTTCGTGCTTCCGGGCGTGCGGGTGGGCGCGGGAGCCGTGGTCGGCGCGTGCGCGGTCGTCACCAAGGACGTCGAGCCCGGGACGGTCGTCGCGGGGAACCCGGCCCGGTTCGTCAAGCGCCGGGGGCTGAAATGACCGCCCGAGCCACGCTGCCCGTCACGGTCGTCGTCGCGGTGCGGAACGAGGAGGTGAACATCCGCAAGTGTCTCGCCGCGCTCGGCCCCGCCCGGCGGGTGATCGTCGCGGACTCGCACAGCACCGACCGCACGGCCGCGGTCGCCACCGAGCTCGGGGCCGAAGTCGTCCAGTTCCGTTACACCGGCGGCTACCCGAAGAAGCGGCAGTGGGTGCTCGACACGGTCCCGATCACAACCGAATGGGTGCTGTTCCTCGACGCCGACGAAGAGGTCCCCCCGGCGCTGTGGGACGAGATCCGGACCGCGGTCGCGGACCCGCAGGCGCCCAACGGGTTCCTGATCGTGAAAGGCTTCCACTTCCTCGGCCGGCGGTTCCGGTTCGGCGGGTTCTCCTTCGCCGCGGTCCTCCTGGTGCGATCCGGCAAAGCCCGATTCGAGCGGTTGGCCGGTGACGCGACCACCGCCCTCGACATGGAAGTTCACGAGCGCGTGATCGTGGACGGCTGGGTCGGGAAGCTGCGCACGCCCCTCATCCACGACGACTTCAAGGGGATGGACGCGTACCTCGACCGGCACAACAAGTACTCGACCTGGGAGGCCAAACTCCGGCACGCGTTCCTGACCACCGGGCAGTACGGCGACGCCCAGATCGCGCCGCGCCTGTTCGGCAACGCGCAGGAGCGGCGCCGCTTCCTGAAGAGGTGGGTGCTCCGGCTGCCGTGCGAATCGCTGATCTGGTTCGCCTACCACTACTTCGTCCGGCTGGGCTTCCTGGAAGGCCGGCCGGGGTTGGTTGCCAGCCGCATCCGGGCCGACTACATCGCGGCGGTCCGGGCAAAAATGTACGAACTTCAACGACAAGTAGATAGCAAGTAGCACCGACGCCACGCGCCGCGCACCGGCGCCACCGGTCCGCCCCGGCGCCGACTCAGGAGATCCCACGATGGGTCCGTTATCGGGCCGGCGGGTGCTGGTCACCGGTGGTACCGGGTTCCTCGGCCGGGCGGTGTGCGCGGAAGTGCGCAAGCGCCGGCCCGGCGCCCTCATCGCCCCCCGCAAGGCGCAGTACGACCTGACCGAACAAGCGGCCGTCCGCCAGATGCTCGACGAGCACAAGCCGGACCTCATCATCCACCTCGCGGCGGTGGTCGGCGGGATCGGCGCGAACCGCGAGAACCCCGGGCTGTACTTCTACCAGAACGCGGTCATGGGCATCATGCTCATGGAGGAGGCGCGCAAGCGCGGCGTCCAGAAGATGGTGACCATCGGGACCATCTGCGCGTACCCGAAGTTCACCCCGGTGCCGTTCAAAGAGGACGACCTCTGGAACGGGTACCCGGAAGAAACGAACGCGCCCTACGGGATCGCCAAGAAGGCGCAGCTGGTCCAGGCGCAGGCGTACCGGCAGCAGTACGGGTTCAACGCGGTCGCGCTGCTGCCCGTGAACCTCTACGGGCCGGGCGACAACTTCGACCCGAGGTCGAGCCACGTCATCCCGGCGCTCATCAAGAAGGTTGTGGACGCCCGCGAAGCCGGCCTGGGGCACATCGACGTGTGGGGCACCGGGGCGGCGTCGCGCGAGTTCCTGTTCGTCCGGGACGCGGCGGAGGGCATCGTGCTCGCCGCCGAGCACTACGACCACCCCGACCCGGTGAACCTCGGGAACGGCCGCGAGATCACCATCCGCGCGCTGACCGAATTGATTTGCGAGCTGTGCCACTTCGACGGCGAGCTGCGCTGGGACGCCACCAAGCCGGACGGCCAGCCGCGCCGGTGCCTGGACGCGACCCGGGCGCGCGAGCGGTTCGGGTGGTCGGCCCGCACCGAGTTCCGCGCCGGCCTCCGCGAAACGATCGTCTGGTACGAGCAGCTCCGGGCGACACAGACGCCCCCCCCCGCCGCGCCGCTGAACCTGGCGTCGCCGGGCACCGAACCGCTCGCGGCACTCGCTTCGGCCCCCCCGCGATGACCACCGCTGCCGCGTGCCCGAGTTGGCACCCGTCGCACGAAGCGCTGGGATTGACAGAGCTTTATCAACGGTTGCCCGCGGACAGCCGTCGGCGCGCCCCTCAAGCCTTTCAACCAACCACAACCATGTCCGACCGCCCACACGCCGTTCTGCTGTACCACTACTTCCACCCCGATGACGTGGTCAGCGCGCGAATGTTCACCGACCTCGCGGACGGCCTCGTCGCGCGCGGCTGGGACGTGACCGCCATCCCGTGCAACCGCGGGTGCCGCGAAGAGTCCATCGCTCACCCGCTGAACGAGACGCACGACGGCGTGAGCATCCGGCGCGTGTGGCGCCCGCCGTTCCGGCAGGCGTCCGCGCGCGGCCGGGTGCTGAACGCCGCCTGGATGCTGTGCGCCTGGGCGCGGGCCGCGGTGACGCTCCCGCGGCGGCGGAACGAGGTCATGATCGTCGGAACCGACCCGGTGCTGGGCGTCCTCGCGGCGCTGCCGTGGTGGGCGCTCCGCTGGCGCGCCGGGATCGTTCACTGGTGCCACGACCTCTACCCCGACGCGGCCGTCGCGGAGGGCATGTTGAAAGCCGGTTCGCTTCCCGTCCGGGTGCTGAACTGGTTGCTCGCGAAGGCCTACCGGCGCTGTGGCGTGATCGCGGACCTGGGGCCGTGCATGCGCGAGCGGCTCGAGCGGTACGGTTCGCACGCGCGGCCCGCGACGCTCACCCCGTGGGCGCTCGTGGAGCCGAGCCGGCCGGTCGAGGCGGACCCCGCAACGCGTCGGGAACTGTTCGGGACCGCGGCTCTCGGGTTGCTGTACTCCGGAAGCTTCGGCCGCGCGCACTCGCACACCGAGTTCCTGGACCTCGCGCGGCTGCTCCGCGGCGCGCCGGTGGGCCTGTGCTTCGCGGTCCGCGGGAACCGGGTCAACGAGCTCAAGGCCGCCGTGACGCCGGACGACGCGAACGTGTCGTTCGCGGGGTTCGCCCCGGAAGAAGAACTGGAGCGGCGGCTCGGGGCGTGCGACCTGCACCTGGTGAGCCTGCGGTCCGAGTGGTCCGGCGCCGTCGTCCCGTCGAAGTTCTTTGGCGCGCTGGCGGCCGGTCGCGGGGTGGTCTACGCGGGGCCGCCGGATTCCGCCATCGGCCGGTGGGTGACCGAGTACCGGGTGGGCTGGGTGCTCACCCCGGAAACGCTCGGGGCCGTTGCGGCCGACCTCCGGGCGCTCGCCGCCGAACCCGGACGACTCGCCGCGCTCCGCGCCCGGTGCCACGCGGCCTACCACGAACACTTCTCCAGGGACCGCCAGCTCGACGAGTGGGACGCGGAGTTGCGCGCCCTCCTCCCGGTCCCCGCACCGCAGCCGGCTATGGCACGGTCGTCGTGATGACGGAGCTCGCATCGGACCGGCGCAGGATGTTGAACACGCCCGACAGCCGGAACGTCTGGGTGAAGTACCGCGTGAGCGACTCGCCCGGGGCTTCCTGGAGAACCAGGACGTCGCCCGATTGGATCAGGATGCGCTCGCGGGGGTCGCGGAACGCCTTGTTCAAGTCGACCCGGATGGTGATCTGGCGCCGGTCCGGCAGCTGGCGCAGGACCGAGCACAGGCTGGCGCTCGGGTTCCCGATCCCGTTGTTCACCGAGGACGCGCTGAACGCCGTCTGGCTGAACGACCCGTTGAGGAGCGGGCCGCGGACGAACGCGATGGCCTGGATCACGTCGAGGTCGTGATCGCGGGGCAGCGGCACCACAAACGACCCCATGATCCCGGACGTGTAGAAGACCTCCGTTTCGCGCGACTCGATCACGACCACATCGCCTTCGTGCAGGATCACGTCTTCCGCCCGGATGACGAGCTGCTGATCGGGGTACACGCGGAGCGGGATGCGGACCAACTGGGCCGCGGGGTCGGTCCCCGCGCAGAAGTCGCGCCCGCCGCGGATGATGACGATCTCGTTCTTCGCGTCCGAGCCGGGGAGCCCGCCGGTCGCGTTCAGTGCCCGGAGGACGTCGTTTTCGCCCGCCGGGAGGTTCACCGTGAACCCCAGCCCGCGCTTCCCCTCGCCGCCGAGCGCGCCGACGTTGGAGAACGGGTTCGCCAGCCCCGGGCCGCCGAGCGGCCGGCCGGACGTGCCGCTGGCCGAGTCCTGCCGGACCACGAGCACCTGGTACTGCCGGCGCTGGTACATCTGCACCGACACCCGCGCCGCCCCCGGCTTGACGATTTCCGGGCCGCCGTTCTTGCCGGTCACCGCGTCGAGCAGCATGCGCTCCACGTCCCGGATCGTCTTCCCGCGAACGTTGAGCGGCTTGAGCAAGGGGAGGGACAGGGTCCCGTCGTCGCGGACGGTCACCGGGTAGCCCACGACCGGGGGCCGGCCGCTGGCGTCGGCGGGCCGGACCGGGGGGAGCTGGTCTCCCGGCGCGAAGATCTCGTTCGCGGTGATCGCCAGCACGTCGCCGGCGTCGAGCGTGTATTCGGCCGGGGCGGCCTGGCGGAGCAGCGTGAGCGGCAGCGGGCGCAGTTCCGACTTCGGCCGCCCGAGCACCTCGGCGGGAAGGCGGTTGACCGGGACGCCGTCCGCGACAGGGTTCGTGAGCGAGGCGCAACCGCCCGACGTGCCGACCACAAGTAGGAAAAGGAGTGCGCGGGTCGTGGTCATGGTCGTTGGTCCGGTCACGGAAAATGGGCCGTTAATTGAGCGCCACCCAATACCACTGCCGACACCGCGGCGCGCCCGATGGTCCGCCGCTGCCCCGTCCGGTGCCCATAACTAAAACAGTTCCGGCATCCGCCGATCGTATGGCCCCCACCCGTTCCCGCCCGACGGAATCACGGGCCAAGACAGAGGCATCCCCATGGCAGGACGCGGTGACGGCGAGAACCTCCCCCTGACAGGAGGTAGTGCTGGCGAGGCGGGTGGCGGTTGTGGCGCGCCCGGCACCGGGGGCACGGACGGCGGGTCGGGCCGCGGAACCGCCACCGGGGGCGCGGGCGGTTGTGGCGCGCCCGACACCGGGGGCACGGACGGCGGGTCGGGCTGCGGCCCCACCTCCAGATCCGGGGCCGGTTCGAGAACCGGCCCCGACTGGTAGCGCCAGCGAACGGGCCGCATCCGGCGGCTGAGCGGCGACGGGGACGGAGCCGGGGCGGGCGGTTCCGCGGCCGGTGGGCGCCCAGCCGGTGCGGTCGGTTTCGGCATCGGGGGCGGGTTCGCGGGCGCCGGCACGCAGATGATGTTCAGGGGTTGCTCCGGTTTCGGGGTCGGGAGCACCACAGGCACGACGAAGTTCTGTCGGCACCCGGTTGCGGCCGCGGCTTCGGCCCCGTGCTGGAACCCGGCCAGGTAGTCCCTTTGCGCCACCTGCCCCGCGGGCGTGAAGTCGTTCGCGTGGCGCCGGTAGCTCGGCGGCGGCGTGCCGGGCGGTAAGGGTGCCCCGCCATTATCGAGGTGATCGGCGTACCCGTCGATGAAGCCGTCCGCGTAGGCTCCGGAGTAGGTGCCCGGCGGGTGCCGCGCGCATTCCTCTCGCCACGCGGCACTCGCCGCGGCGTTCATGCGCTGGCGCAACTTGAGTTTGGTCAGCGTCTGCGACTGTTCGTTCACGAGGTTGTGGGTGGCGTAGGCTGCGATGTTGCACCCCGACGTGAGAGCCGGGGTGCCGGCACACAGGACCACGGCGACTCTCCAACCCATGACGGTCTCCGCAACGAACACCACCGCGTTCTTGAACGGAATGCTAAGGGTGATATCGGACCGTAAGAGTTCCGAGTTGACCAGTTCTGGCGACTCTACGGAATTTGCCGCGTGCGTAGATTGGCGCCGGTGTGTGAATTGGGCGGAATTTATTAGCTCAGTCCCGCGAACGGCCCATTTTTCGGAGGCGCTTCCCGTGCTACCTTTCATCGGGTTGATGCTGATGGTCGCGTTCGCCCCGGTCGACGCCTCGGCCCCGACAGCCGTTGACGCGCAGTGGGCGGCGCTCGCGGCGTGTCCGCGGGTCGGGGGCGGGCCGGGCGGCGGGACTCGCGCAACAGCCGTCTGCATCGGGTGCAAGGACGGCTTCGCGTACCTGCTCACGGCGGCGCACGCGGTGCCGAAGGGCGAACCCCGCGCCTACGAGTTCTTCACACGCGAATCGTATCCGAAGGTCGCGCGCACGCTGACACACGGCGAAGTCGTCGTGCGGCTCACCGACCCCGACCTCGCGCTGGTGAAACTGCCCGTCGGCGCGCCCCCGGCTCCGGTGGTGCGGTTGGCCGGACCGGGCGCGCGGCCGAAGCGGTTCCCCGTGGCGGCGGCGGCGGTCGGGTGCCCGCGCGGTGCCCCGCCCACGTGTCGCGCGGAAAAGCTGATCGAGAAGGCGTTCGTCCGGCGCCCGGGCGGCGGGGCCGCGTTTTTCTGGGGGTCGGAAGGCGTCCCGGTCGGCGGGATGTCGGGCGGCCCGCTACTCGACGCCGAGGGCCGGGTGATCGGCATCTGCGCGGCGGCTCAAGGCGGTCGGGGCTACTTTGCGCACCTCGATGAGATCCACTACGCACTGAAACGGAACGGCTACGACTGGCTGTTCGCCCCCTGACGGCCCCGGTGAACGCCCCCAACCGCGAGGGACACATGACCTGGCCATTTTCGTCCGGTGCCTCTTGGGCGCGCGTGGCCCAGGCCGGTGCGCTCCTCCTGCCGGTCGCGCTCGTGCCGGGAGCCGTTGTCCTGATGGGCGCGGCGCTCATGGGAAGCGACGACCTCCCGGCGGAAGCGCGCGCCTTGGTCGGTCAACCCGCCCCCGCGGACCGCGTCGCGCCGGCCCCGGAGGAGCTGTCGACCGCGGCCGTTCTGCGGGACTGGGAGGAAGTTTCAACCAGTCCCTCAACACAGGCGCCTGCGCGTGTTCCCGTCCGCGATCCGCGGGCCGGTGGGGCCGCCCGGACCGCAAAGGACACCGGGCTCACCACTCGCGCCCCGGGGGGGGCGCTGCTGAAACCGCGAATGCAGCCGAAATAGCGGCCCGCCCGTGCTGCCCGAAAGGCGCCCGCTATGCGCACACCTTCGCCGCGTTCGTCGTCGGCCTCGAAGCACCGGGCGTCCGCCGCCTCGCCGGTTCCGCGGTCCCTGCGCGGCGCCGGCGAGGCGGTTCTGTTTGCACTCGTGACGCTGGCCCCGTGGCCGTTCGCGTCCAACGACCCGCCGTTCGAGTCGGCTCTTGCCGCCGGGGTGCTGCTCCTCGTGGCCCTCTGGGCGGCGCACGCGGTCGCGACCGGACGGTTCGCGCTCCGCCCCGATGTCGTGACCGTGAGCCTCAGCGGCATCGCACTTTGGTCGGCGGTTCAACTGGTCCCGCTACCCGAATCCGTTGTGGGCGTGCTATCGCCGGCGCGGCTCGAGTGGCACCGAACGCTCGTTCCCGACACATCGGAATTGCTTCCGGGCGAAGTCGGCGCGACACGGCCGACGGCACTCGCGCTGAGCGTCGACCCGGCGGCGACGCGCACCTTCTTGGCCCGCGTACTGGCGGTTCTGCTGGTCTACGCGGCGGCCCGGAACTGGCTCGCGACGCCCGCCGGCTTCCGCCGGTTGGCCTGGGCGCTAACCGCGAACGGGGTTGCGCTCGCGGTGCTCGCACTCGGGCAGTTCTTCTCCTCCGCACCGAACGTATTGTTCTGGTCGGTGCGGTGCGAAGGAGCGGTGTTCGGCCCGTTCGTCTGCCGGAACCATTACCCGGATTACGCGGCGGTGTGCCTGGGTTTGGCGGTGGGGTTGATGTTGCACCGCGAGCGAGGTCGGACCCGCGGGGGGGTGCCGGCCGGGCTGTTGACGCCGCGCAACGTGGGGCTGGCGGCGGCCGTCGGGCTAATGGCCGCGAGCATCGCGTTCAGCCTTTCACGGGGCGGGATCCTTGCGGTGGTCGCGGCGGGGGCCGGTGCGTTACTGTTGAGCCGACCGTGGCGCGGCCGGCGCGGGCGCCGGGGCAACCCGGCGGCACTCGCGGGTGCGGTTCTCGTCGCGGGCGGCGTCTTCGCGTGGTTCGGGACGGTGAGGATCGAGCAGCGCCTGGCCACCTTCGGGTCCGCGGAAACGGCGGACAGTCGGACCGATCTGTGGCGCGACGCGGTTGATCTGGTTCCGCGGTTTTGGACGAGCGGAACGGGCGGCGGCACGTTCGTGTGGGCCGAACCGCTCGTGCGAACCGGTCGGCCGACGGCGGCCGTCGAAAGCGCCCATAACGAGTACCTGGAAGCGGCCGTCGAGGGGGGCGTGGTCCGCTTCGGGTTGACACTCCTCCTCGCGGCGGGCGTCGCGGTGGCCGTGGCGCGCGGGTTCGCCCGGAAGCGCGAACGGTCGGCCGGTCCGTTGATCCTCGGCGCCTGGTTCGGGCTGGCCGCGGTCGCACTTCACGCCGTCGCGGAGTTCGCGGTTCACATGCCCGCGGTGGCGCTTCTCGCGGCCACCGTTGCGGGGTTCGCGATGGCGGCCTCCGACTGTGATTTCGAGCGGCCGCCTCCAGCCGCTCGCGAGCGCGGGTGGTGGACCGTCGGTGCCGGTTTGGCCGTCGCGGGGTTGGCCCTCTTTGTCGCGCTCGACGCGCGCGCCCGCGAGCGGGTTCACCGGCTGAAGCTCGCGGCGGACGTGACCTACCGCGACACCGATTCGCCCGACCGGCTCGCGCGCCGGGCGCGGTATCTGGACGCGCGCGTGGCCCTTCGCCCGGACGACCCGGCCGTGTTGTTCGACGCCGCACAGGGGCAAATCGACGCGGCCGTTGAAGCCACACTCGCGGGCGCGCCACCCGGAACCGAGCCGCCCGACCGGTTCCCGGCGGAGGTCGTCTCGCGTCACATCGTTCCGGCCCTCCGCTTCCTTCGAGCCGCCCGCGCGGTCACCCCGATTGCCCCGAAGCCGCACACGCGATTGGCGCTCCTGGCGGAACACTTCGAGCGGTCCGAACCCGCTTCCGTTCACTTCGACCGGGCAAAACGGTTGCTCCCCGCCGACGCGGATTTGTGGTTCACGAGCGGGAAGGCCGCGCTGCGGCGGGGCGATCGGACTTCGGCCTGGGCGGATTGGCAGAAATCGCTCGCCCTGTCGCCGCGGCACCTCGGCGCGATCCTCCTGGCGGCCCAAGAGGTGCTCTCGGGCGGCGAGATGCGCGAACACGTGCTCCCGGACGAGCCCGTGATTCTGTTGGCCGCGACCGACCTGTTATACCCGGACCGCACGGCCCGCGCCGAGCGCCAGCCGTTCCTCGAAGCGGTCGCGGCTTGTGGTGATCGTTCCGGCGCGACCGGCGCTCAGCTCGGTGCGGTCGCGCGGGCTCACGCAGAGCTCGACCACACCGAGGACGCGCTTCGGGCGTGGCAACGGGCGGTCGCGGCCGCGCCCGATGAGTTCGGCATTCGGGACGGGTACAGCCGCTGGCTCGAACAACAGGAGCGGTACGAGGACGCCGTCCCACAACTCGAATGGCTCCGGAGCCGGACGCAAAACGGGGCGATTCAGGACCGCCTGGATGCGGCGCGGCACGGGCTGGAATTGAAGCGCGTGATCGAAGCGAACTGACACCCGAGGTGCTCGCGCCAGCTTCGACCGCAGGGACTTCCGGCCGGCAGCCACGATGTCGAGAATTGGTTGCGCAGAATCGCGGATCAACGGCTTTCGGTCTGTGGTCACCTGGGGTACGATCGTGCGATAAGCTGACCGCCCGGAACCCGCCATGCGAACGTCTCTCGCGCTCGTGCTTTTCGCACTCTGTACTTCGCCCGCAGCCGCCGACGACGCCTTCGAGAAGGAGGTGCGCCCGCTGCTCGTGAAGCACTGCGTCGGGTGCCACGGCCCCGAGAAGCAGAAGGGCGGGCTGCGCCTCGACACCCGCACCGGCTGGGAAACCGGCGGGGACAGCGGGCCGGCGATCCGCCCCAGGAAGCCGGACGAGAGCCTGTTCATCAAGGCGCTCCACGGCAAGGACGGGCTGTCCCAGATGCCGCCCGCCGGGAAGCTCCCGGACCGCGACATCGCCGCGCTCACGAAGTGGGTCCGCGACGGCGCCGCCGACCCGCGCACCGGCGGGCCGGTGAAGCTCGGCGGGGTGACGCTCGAAGAAGCCCGAAAGTGGTGGGCGTTCCAGCCCGTGCGCCGGCCCGCCGTACCGAACCTCCAAGCCCCGCATCCCGAGACCCGAAACGAGATCGACCGCTTCGTGCTCGCGAAGCTCGAAGCGAAAGGGCTGAAGCTCGCTCCGGCCGCGGACAAGCGGACGCTCCTCCGCCGCGCGACCTACGACCTCACCGGGCTGCCGCCGACGCCCGAAGCGGTCGACGCGTTCCTGAAAGACGACGCCCCCGACGCGTTCGCGAAGGTGGTGGACCGGCTCCTCGCGTCGCCGCACTACGGCGAGCGGTGGGGCCGCCACTGGCTCGACCTCGTGCGGTACGCTGACACCGCCGGCGAGAACAGCGATCACCCGCTCCCGCACGCCTGGAGGTACCGCAACTGGGTGATCGACGCGTTCAACCGCGACATGCCTTACGACGAGTTCCTGCGCGAGCAACTCGCCGGCGACCTCCTCGCCGCGAAGGGGCCGCCCGAGAAGTACGCCGCGCGGGTGGTCGCCACCGGCTACCTGGCGCTCGCGCGCCGGTTCGATCACGACAGCGACAAGTTCATGCACCTCACCCACGAGGACGGCATCGACACCCTCGGGAAAGCGTTCCTCGGCCTCACGCTCGGATGTGCCCGGTGTCACGACCACAAGTACGACGCCGTCACCGCCCGCGACTACTACGCCCTGTACGGCATCTTCGAGAGCACTAAGTTCGCGTTCCCCGGGTGCGAGGCCAAGCAGCAGCCCCGCGACCTCGTGCCCCTGCTCCCGCCGGCCGAGTGGGACCGCGTTGTGAAGCCGCACCGGGAGCGGCTCGCGAAGCTCGACGCCGCGATTCGAGCCGCGTCCGGCGATGGCCGCACGCACGCCCAAGCCGCGCAAGCGGCGTTCGCGAAGAGCCGCCGGGTGCTGTCGCAGGGCGAAATCTCCGAGGGCGGGGACAAAGCGTTCGACGCCGGCGAGATCGAGATCGGCGCCGGCGAGATGCTCCTGCTCTCGATCACCCCCCTCAAGAACCACGGGGCCGACACCACCCTGATCGAGTTCGACATCACCGAAGTCGGCGGCCAGAAGCGACGCTGGAGCGCCCGGGACGATCTCCTGCGTGACGCGCTCGCCAGTAACCCCCACGCCGACGGGTACGGCACTAACGGCGTATGGTGGCTGCTCGACGCCCGGAACCAACCGACGCTGCTCCCGGAGTCCGTGCGCGACCTCAACGGCAAGCCCGGACTGCACGCACGGCGCAACGGCGACACGCCCTCGGTACTCGTGAACAGCGCGAAGAACGAAGCCGCCGTGTGGACGAAGCTCCCGCCGCAATCGCTGTTCGTTCACCCCGCGCCGGACGGGAACGTTGCAATCGGGTGGCTCAGCCCCATTGCCGGGAAGGTCACGATCCGGGGCCGCGTCAAGGACGCCCACCCCGGCGGACCGGACGGCGTCGGCTGGGTGCTGGAGCGGTTCGCGGCGGACGTGCGGCCCTTCTTCGCGGCCCAAGCCGAAGCGGCGGTCAAGCTCGCGGCGCTGACGCGCGAACGCGCCGAGCTGTTGAAGGCGGCGCCGACCCAGGAAGTCGCGTTCGCAGTAACCGAGGGTCAAGCGGCCGACGCACGGTTGCACCTCCGCGGCGATCCCGAAAAGCTCGGCGACGCGGTCCCGCGGCGCTGGCTCGAAGCGCTCGGCGGCACCCCGATCACCGACGCGACCGCGAGCGGGCGGCT
The DNA here is from genome assembly GCF_034097035.1 of Gemmata algarum. Taxonomy (NCBI): domain Bacteria; kingdom Pseudomonadati; phylum Planctomycetota; class Planctomycetia; order Gemmatales; family Gemmataceae; genus Gemmata; species Gemmata algarum. The sequence goes on along the minus strand of NZ_JAXBLV010000002.1, from coordinate 145,438 downwards.
CGATCTGGCGAACTGGGTCGCGTCGAAGGACAACCCGCTCACGGCCCGGGTGATGGCGAACCGCATCTGGCTGCACCACTTTGGCAAAGGGCTGGTGGCGACGCCCAACGACTTCGGCACCCGCGGCGCGGCCCCGACGCACCCCGAACTGCTCGACTGGCTCGCGTCGGAGTTCGTGCGCGGCGGCTGGAAAGCGAAAGCGCTGCACCGCGCCATCATGCTCTCGCAAACCTACCAACAGGACGCCACGCACCGCGACGCAGCGGCGAAAGTCGATCCCACGAACGAACTGTACTGGCGATTCGAGCGCCGGCGATTGAGCGCCGAAGAGATGCGCGACACCCTGCTGGCGGTCAGCGGCCAACTCGACCGCAAACCGGGAGCGGCGCACCCGTTCCCGCCGGAGTCGGCGTGGAGCTACACGCAGCACGTTCCGTTCGGCACGTTCTTCGAGACCGACAAGCGGAGCGTGTACCTCGTCCAGGTGCGGAACCGGCGGCACCCGTTCCTCGGGCTGTTCGACGGCGCGGACCCGAACGCCACCACCCCACAGCGCCAGACCACCACGGTGCCGACGCAGGCGCTGTACTTCCTCAACGACCCGTTCTTCCACGCGCAGGCCGAAAAACTCTCCGCCCGCGTCCTCACAAAGCCCGAAGCCGACCGCGCGAGCGAGCTGTTCCGGCTCACCCTCCAGCGCCCACCGGCCGAGCGCGATCGGGCGTTCGCGGCCACGTTCCTCAATCGCTATCAGGCCGCACTCGGGAACCGCCCCGACGCCGACCGCGCCGCGTGGGCCGCCCTCTCGCGTGTCGTGCTCGCCAGCAACGAATTCCTTTTCGTGGAGTGACCGCACATGCACCCGTCGCGCAGAGGGTTCGTTCGCTCCGCGGTGGCCGGTTCGCTCATCATGCCCGGCCTCCTCGCGGAGCTGTTGGCGGCGGACTCGGCCGACCCGCTGGCCCCCAAGAAGCCGCACTTCGCGCCGAAGGCGAAGAGCGTGATCTTCCTGTTCATGAGCGGCGGGGTGTCGCACGTCGATTCGTTCGACCCGAAGCCCAAGCTGGTCGCGGACCACGGCAAACAGGTCACGTTCGACCACCCCGAGACGCGGAACCGGCCCGGGTACGAGAAGCTGTTCCTCAAGAAGCCGAACTGGAAGTTCGCCCCGCGCGGCAAAAGCGGCACCGAAGTGAGCGACCTGTTCCCGCACCTCGGCCAGCAGATCGACGACGTGGCGATCGTGCGCTCGATGCACACGAGCCACTCGAACCACTACAACGCGACACTCGGGATGCACACCGGGTCGTTCGCGTTCGCCCGGCCGAGCATCGGGGCGTGGACCAGTTACGGCCTCGGCACCCCGAACAAGAACCTGCCGTCGTTCCTGGTGCTGGCCCCGCAGATGCCCTACGCGGGCACACAGGTGTGGGCCGCCGACTTCCTCCCCGGCGCGCACCAGGGGACGCGCGTGGTGCCCGGCACCGAGCCCATCGCGAACCTGAAGCCGCGCGTGCCGGACGCGCCGCGGCAGCAGCTCGAACTGGATGCGCTGAAAGAGTTCAACGAAGCGCACCGGACGACGCGCGCGGACGATCCCGCGCTGGCGGCCCGGATCCGGTCGTTCGAGACGGCGTTCGGGATGCAGTCCGAGATGCCCGACGCGCTCGACCTCTCGAAGGAAGACGACAAGACCCTCGCGCTGTACGGCCTGAGCCGCGGGCAGACGAGCGGGTTCGGGTGGCAGTGCCTGGTCGCCCGCCGGCTGGTGGAGCGTGGCGTGCGGTTCGTGGAACTGATCCACACCGGCTCGTCGGGCAACTGGGACTCGCATGGCGACATGGCCGACCACGGGCGGCTCGCGCAGCAGGTGGACCGGCCGATCGCCGGGCTGCTCCAAGACCTGAAGCGCGCCGGCCTGTTCGACGACGTGCTGGTGGTGTGGACGACGGAGTTCGGGCGCACCCCGTTCAACAACACCGCGGACAACCCGGGCCGCGAGCACCACAACTGGGCGTTCAGCTCGTGGCTCGCCGGCGCGGGCGTGAAGCGCGGGCACGCGCACGGCGCGACCGACGAGTACGGCATGAAGCCCGTGGAGAAGCCGGTCCACGTCCACGACTTCCACGCGACCATCTTGCACCTGATGGGCCTCGACCACACGAAGCTGACGTACCGACACGCCGGGCGCGACTACCGCCTGACCGACGTTCACGGCGAGGTCGTGCGCGACCTCCTGACCTGACGCCGGGCCGGGCGAATCCCCATTCCGCTCGCGGTGCCGCAGTCGATCGGCGAATCGGTACATCGGTTCTTTCCCCACCCTCAACACGCCATTTCGCACTTCCAGAAGTTTCCGCCGCGCTGCAACCGCATCCGGCGGGGTCAGGAACCGCGTTTCTGCTCGGCGGGCCAATCCACGCGACCAGATTGAAGCGGACACAAACAGCACCTCCGCAACAGTTTGCAACTTGGGCACTCGCCACCGCCGCGGTCAGGGGCCGTTGGCACTGCGGTGTCCGGACCTGTGATTCGGTGGTAGCAACTACCCAGCGAACTACCGGCGAATTGCCAGTCCTTGGCCAGCAGATGTCCAGTCGGTGCCCCATCGGTTATTTTTCGCTCGCGCGGTTCTGACTACGGCACTGCGCGAGCGCGAAACGGCAGCCTCCTAATAGCCAGATGGCACCGCCTCCTTCCGACGGATGCGGAATCCAGTGGAGTCGTTCGAGCGCGTGTCTTGGTATGCTCTGCGGAGCGCGGGCATCTTGCCCGCCTGGGTCACTCGGTGGTATCGCGACACGCGCGCGCGTACCGTATGGGTGCGCGTCGCAAGGCGGCCGGGACGGCCGCGCTCCACAGAGCAAACCAGTTACCTGCGGCACACTCGAAACAACTTGAATCCGCTTGTTGGCCGAAAATGCCGATTTCACAAGCAGCCACGTGCGAAAGGGCGGCGTGCCCGGTCAGCTTGCGTCAAATCGGTGAACGAGCCGTAAGTGCCGCGACCGGTTTCAAAGGCCCCGCCGGCCGTGGCACCAAGTCACGCGCCAACAGAAGCGGCATCACGCTACGGCACAGCGGGCCGAAAATGTCGCTGACCAACGCCCTTCGCATCCGATAAATTGGCACCGACAACACGCTAGCAATCGATATACCAACCGTAAAAGACTAATAATAACCGGAATGAAACAGCCGTATGCCGCTATTGCCGCCGGAACGATCGTGGCGGTGGGAGTCGTTCTGCTCGTGGCTTCTGTTCGGCCGGAGGCGCTCTCCGTCGGTCGCATCGCGCGGGTCGAAGATTTCGGGGCGTATTGGACCGGAACGGTCGTAAACCTTCGCGGCGAAAACGCTTACGACCCTACCAACCTGGCCCCGCTTCAACGCGCAATCGAACCGGATCGGCCCACGCCCCTGCCCGCCTGGAGCCCGCCCTGGACGTTTGCAGTCTTCACCCCGATGGCCGGGTTGCCCTTCCCTGCCGCTCGGTGGGTTTGGCTCATCATCCAACTCGGCACCGTTTTCGGAACCCTCACGGCCCTTTGGCGCATCTACAACGGCCCAAATGAACGCCTGTCGGTCGCGTGGATGCTCGGGCTCCTTTGGTACCCGACGCTCCAAACGCTGGGCCTCGGCCAACACAGCTCGTTGGTTCTGTTGGGGGTCGTTGGCTGGCTCGCCGGGCTATCCGCCGGGCGCCCGGCACTTGCGGGCGCGCTGCTCGCGCTCGTTCTGGTTAAGCCGCAGAATTGGCACTTGGTCGGAAGCCTTGTCGCGGTTTGGGCCGTCAGCAACCGCGCGTGGCAGATGGTCGCCGGAATAGTCGGCGGGTCGATCTTGCTTACGGCGGTGGCGGTGGTGCCGAACCCGCTCGTATTTGAGCAGTACCGCGAAGCACTCACGGCCCGCCCGCCGTCCGAAATGATCCCCCCGACGCTCGGCACACTCCTACGACTCGCGTTCGGGCCGGAGCGTTTTTGGTTGGCCTTCGTCCCGGCCGTCGGGGCGCAAGTCTGGGGCATCCGGTACTATTTCGTGAACCGGCATCACTGGGTCTGGGCCGATCGTCTTCCGATTTTGCTCCTCGTGTCCTTCATGACCAGCCCTTACGGCTGGGTCTACGACCAGATCTTGTTCCTGGTGCCTCTCGCGCGCGTGTTCGCGACGGCGACCGCGCGCCGCCCGAAAGCGGTCGCTCCGATGCTCATGGTTGTCACGGGGGTTACCACCGTGTGTTTGGCGATGAATGCCGCCAAGTACCAGGAGTTCACCTTCGTTTGGCTCGCCCCCCTGACACTCGTTCTTTATTGCTGGGGAATGCGGCTCGCCAAAAGAACAGAACCCACACACGTGTAAACACAAGAGACGGCGAACGGAAACGGCACGAGCAGCCGGCCGTTCCGCGGTTCTGGCTTTGAGTGTGGTCCGCTCACTCCGTGAGCGGTCGCTCCGCGGATCCGATCCGCTCCCGGTATCATCCGCTCCGTCGTTATGCGCAACGCGCATCCGATCCCCGGAGCGACCGCTCACGGAGTGAGCGGACCACACTCCGAACCAACGTACCGTATCATCCGCTCCGTCGTTGTGCGCAACGCGCATCCGAGATGCCGAGCGACCGCTCACGGAGTGAGCGGGCCACACTCCGAACCAACGCACCGTTCCGAGGTGCGAACTGGAAACGACTGGATTCTGAATATTATCAGCCCGCCAGCACACGGGCCGAGCGCCAGGGGGTCACGGTTTCACGGCCCCGAACGCGGCGAAGCACAGGTGCTTGTGGAGCACCTCCGGAGTACGGAACCCGGTCCGCGCCAGCAGGTCCAGTTGATAGCCGAGCGGCGCCGGCGTGTCTTCCTGCTCGATGTACGCGAACACGGCGTCGCGGTACGCTTCCCCTTTAAAGCCGGCCAAATACTCACCGTAGTGCCGCCACATCACGGATTGCACGGCCGGCAGCGGGCTCGCCACCAAGTCGAAGACCCACACCGAGCCGCCCGGCCGCAGCCACCGGAAAATCGACGCGAACACCCGCTCCCACTCGGCGTCGGTACGAAGGTGGTGCAGCACCGCGGCGGCCAGCACGACATCGAACGTGCCGTCCGGGAAGTCGGTCTCCCGCACGTCCGTCTGGAGTGTGGTCACGCGCCCCGTGGTGGCGGCCCCGACCCGCTCGGCGGCCCGGTCCAGCATCGGCCGGCTCAGGTCGAGAAGTGTCGCGTCGAGGCCGGGGAGCCGTTCGAGCAGCTTGAGCGTGTAGTTCCCGGCCCCGCAACCGATATCGAGGACGTGCCGGGCGTGCGGAGTGACGGCCGCAGCCGTCTCCGCGACCAGCGCCATCGCGAGCGGCGCATCGACCGTGGCCGACTGCCCGGTTTCGAGGTTGCTGAACCGCTCCACGTCGGCGTCGAACCGCCGCCGGATCTCATCGACCGAAGACTTCATTCCCGCTCCACAGTACAAACACAGCGCAAGAAACGCCCGCTCATCCTGCGACCGAACGGCCCGGGGCGTGACGGCGGGTTGTTCCCTGGGACCGCGGACGTCCCGTCCGCTGCTTGGAAGCTCGGGTCGCGTGGCGGAACATCCGCACCACGAAACGACGTGCCGACCAGCGGACGGGACGTCCGCGGTCCCAGGGAACAACCCGCCCGCGGTCCAGGGCACAATCACAAGTAGCGGACCAACTTGAGACGGCCGAAATCCGGTTAGAGCATCACCCGATCGCAACTACAGCACTTCGAGCAGCGCGCGCCAGCCGACGGCTTGTCCCAGCACCACCAGAGCCGCCAGCAGCGACAGCATCAGCACCCATTTGAGCGCGAACAGCCGCCGCTGGAACCGCCGCTCGTCGTGCGGGCGCGTGGCTAGGTCGCTCAGGTAGGCGATCCGGCGCGACATCGGGCCGTGCTGCCACGCCCGCAGCCACCCCCACACCGCCCGCGCCGCCCGCCCCAGCCGGTGCCGGCCGCCCTCGTCGGCGTCGAGCCCGTTCAGGTCGCGCACGCGGTCGAGCGCGCGGGCGAAGGTCCGGATGCCGGTCGGGCACAGGCACCGCCCGCCGGTCGCGTACACGGTCTTCTCGTCGTGCCCCGTGCAGGTCGGGTCCGCGCACGACATCGCCCGGCACCCGAACAGGTCCGCCTGCCGCTCGCACCACCGCGACAGCGCCCCGAACACCACGAACAGGTACGCCGTCACCAGCACGACCGGGGGCAGCGCCGCCCAGGTCTTAAAGCCCTTCAGGACCTCCCGCAGCCGCTCCACCTCGCCCGACGTGCCGGTCTCGATGACCTGTTCCACGAAGAGCACGAGGGCCGCCAGGACCGACAGGCTCAGCGCCAGGAACCCGGCGTACAGCCAGATGTGCCCGTGCCGCGCGTGCCCCACCTCGTGCCCCAACACCGCGTCCAGTTCGTCCGGCGGGAGGTCGTCCAGAATGCGGTCGGTGAACACGACGTACCGCACCCGGGGGAGCAGCCCGGTGATGAAGGCGTTCGCGATCGCGCCGTGCGTGGGCCACAGCAGGAAGTCGGCGCACCGGAACTCCAGCCGGCGCGCGAGCGCGACGAACCGGTCGCGCACCGGCCCCGGCGGCATCGGGCGCAGCCCCAGGAGCGGCTTCATCAGCAGCGGCATCAGCAGGATGAGCCCCGGCACCACGGCCAGCGACCCGAGCTTGTACACGAGCGTGCGCGTGATCTCGGGGAGGTAGCGGGCGAGCGCCTGCTGCGTCACCCACAGCAGCACCGGCAGCATCACCATCAGGGCGAACTGGCGCAGGTTGTACAGCAGGTAGGCGGAGCGCGACCAGAACGGCCGCTCGCCGAGGTGCAGCACGCGGTGGAGCGCGCGTTCGGCGTCGTAGTAGATCAGCCAGCCGCCGACCAGGAGAACGAAGTACGGGAGCGGGACCGCCAGTTCCCCGAACGGCACGAGGCGCGCTTCGCCGTCCCAGAAGATCAGCAGTTCGGACTGGACCAGCCAGCCCCAACCGAACGCGAGCACGCACGCCGCGGACACGGCGAGGTTGACGAAGAACAGCCCGCGGCGCCACCGGTTGTACGCGCGAGCCACCTCGTACCGCCGGAGCGGATCGCGGCGGACGGTCCGGATCACCCACCCCCGCAGCGCGAGGGCCAAGCCGAAGGCCGTCGCGACGGCCCCGCCGGACAGCGCGAGCGCCGCCTCGCGCTCCGGCCCGACCGGCGGGGGCGGCCACTCGATGGGCAGGCACGCGGCAATGAGAGCGAACACCAAGAGTATTGGCATATCCCCAGTGTACGCGCAACGAAGCGCGAAAGAACCTACTTCACCTCGGCCCCCGATACGACGATCAGCCGGCTCCGGTCGCCGGCCCCGAGCGTCACGGTGCGGTTCGCCTCGTAGGTCTTGCCGCCGGCCGCCCAGCGCGCTTTGACCGCGAAGGCGTAGGACTCGCCCGGCTTCAGCACCGGCGAGGTCAACACGCGCTCGTCCGCGGCCGCGCCACTCACCTCACGCCCGTTGAGCCACACGTCGGCCGCGGCCGGGAACTGAACGACGAGCGTGGCCGGGAACTCGTTGGCCAGCACGACCGTCGGCTCCGGCCGCGCCGGCCGTACCACCGGCCCGACGACCGGGTAGACCGGTTCATCGTAACCCGGCTGTTCGATGTACTCGTAGTCGAGCCCGTAACTGTACCCGAAGTAGTACGGCCTGGGGAAAAACTGGTACCCGCCCGTCGGGCGCCCGGCGTACGGGTTGATCCACGACGCACCGGAGTTGAAGCGCGAGGTCGGCTGTGGCAGGAATTGGGTTCCGGGACCGATCGAACTCCCCTGGTACACGCCCGGCGCAAGTGGGAGGCGCGAGTGGGACTGCGGTAGGAACTGAGTTCCGGGGCCGATCGAGCTACCTTGATGCACGCCCGGCGCGAGCGGCAAGCGCCCGGGCTGCGCGGCGGCGGTCAAGGTGACCCCGGTGAGCACCAGCGACGCGAGGGTGAAGCGAACCATGATGCGGCTCCGCGGGGTGCAGGCGGTAGGATTATACCGCCGAGCGCGGGCCGGTCTCACAACGGGACGCTAGCCCGGAGTGGGCGGCGGGAGAGGGGCATCCGGCACGACGCCCGGCGGCACCACGATCGAGCCGGCACTTTCGTCGCTCGGGGCGGGCACGGCGGGCGCGCTGGCGACGCTCCCCGCCGTCTTACCGAGTACAATGATCGGCTTGATCTCGCCGGTCGCCACGTCCAGCACGATGCACGTTTTCGGGTTGGCGCGGAACAGCGCGCCGGGGTTCGCGACGAGCGTGCGGCCGGTGCGGTGCTGCTCGCGGACGTGCGTGTGGCCGTAGAACACGTAGTCGAAGAAGTCCGCGTTCTCTAACTGCCGCAACTGGTGCCGCTCGTGGCTGTGGACCCACGCGATGCGCTTGTCCCCGAGGGTCAGCGCGCCGAACGAGTCGTAGTGCGTCCCGCCCACGTCCTTGATGGCCGCCGCGAGCCGGTTTTTGTCCTTGTCCCAGTTGCCGAACACGAAGTGCGTGGGGACCGGGCGGAACGCGCGAACCGTATCGGGCGACTCGATGTCGCCGCAATGCAAAATGAGCTCAACCTCCTGCTCCATCAGGAGGCGAACGGCTTCCGCGACCGCCTCCTGGCGGTCGTGGGTGTCGCTGACAACCCCGATCCGCATGGTTCCCCCGTTACGCCCCCGGTTCAACGCCTGCGCACTCTTTGTCTACCTTAACAAACCGTGCGGGTTGTGGGCAGTGGGCAGCGGGCAGTGGACAGGAAAACACGACGCGCCGATAATAACCCGCCGCATTTTCGGTTCCAGCGTAACGCCCGGCCCGCGGCCCTCCGTCCGCGTGCGGCCGGGCGCGTCCGCGACTCACTTCTTTGTGGGGAACGCGATCGCGTTGAGCAGTTCGCGGTCGCGGTTGCCGACGGCCTTCACCTTGTCGGGTTTCATCGCGAACGTCACCGCGACCTGGTCCCCCTGGGGACCGGCGAGCAGGTTGAAGCTCTGTACCACCGGCAGATCCTCCATCTTACCCTCCGTGACGATCCGGTACAGCCAGCGGCCGTCCGGCGCGGAGGTCTCGGTGTCTTCCAGCAGGCGCGTCGGGGTCCAGCCCGGCGAGGCGTTCGCGGCCTTCTTGAACTCCTCCGCGGGGGTGTGCTTGCCCGCGGCCTCTTTCTTCCACGCGACCAGCGTCGATTGGGCGACGAACTCGCCCTTGTCGAGCAGGCGCAGAATCAGGTGCTGGTCGGTCTGGCCGGTCACGTGCCAGTCGCGGTGATAGAGCAGCTCGTAACGGTTTTTCGGGTCCGTGTGGCGGAGCAGCGCCAGGGCCGGGGGCACGTCCGTCTTCGGAACGGCCGCCAGCGCGACATCGGCCAGCTCCTGCGGCGGCGCCGCCAGCGCCTCGCGCTTCAGCACCACCGTCACGTCCACCTGCGACGCCGGCGCCACCGGCCCCTGGTTGCGGTCGTCCTTCTGCTTCCAGGTCAAACCGGTGACGCGCTTCGCGGTTGTGTCGAACGTGCCGGCGGCGCTGACCGTCAGCGTCACCTTCGCGCCGTGCTCGATGCCTTCCGCCGTCCCTTCAATGGTGAACGTCGCCGCGCCGTTGGCGGCGGCGGTCAGTTTGCCCACCAGGGCGTTCTTCAGCAGCCCGTCGAACTGACAGGCGGTCTGCGCCGCGGCCGGGGCGACGGCCCAGGTGTCGCCCACGTTCACGGCCTTGTTCGGCAGCAACCCCGTGACGCACTGCGGGTTAAAGTGCTCGGTCACGAGGTCGAGCTCGTCGCGGGTGAGCGGCCCGGCGGGGCTGAAGCAGAAGGTCCCGTCCGAGCCGCGCGCCGCGACGATGAGCCGCCGGTCGGCCGGCAGCGCTCGGTCGGACCGCTCGGACGCGACCACCGCCGACGCCCCGGCCCCTTCGTAGTAGCGCACGGACCGCACGGGGAGCCCGTCCGCGGCGCTGAGCGTGCGCTCGGCGAACGTGTGCCGGGCCTTGGCCGCCAGCCGCACCTCCTCCTTCGCCCCCTCCTGTGTGACGATCAGCTTCCCCGCGAGGTCGAACTCCACGCTATACCGGAAGCACTCGCCCGCCGCAGGGGTTTCGCCGAGCGCCACTTGCGCCCGGGCGAGGGACGGGCTCAGGCCCGCGAAGACCAGGATCGCGATTGCGGTTGCGGCGCGCCTCATGTTCGGTGCTCCCGTGACACTTGAGAGTGGACATCTAACCCGGCGCCATACCCGCGGGGCGCGCGGGGGGTCAAGTGGAAGCCCGGCGCAGCGCGCGGCGGGGCTTCGCACTTGGCGGCCCAAACGGGGGAGGGTACGATAGGTTCCACGATCCGCGACCCAGGAGCGAGAACGATGAGCGACACCGCGCCCGCGGCCGACCCTGCCATGCCGTCCGCTCCGTCTCGACGCGGGAGCCGCTTACCGTGGCCCCTCGCCTTTACCCTGGCCCTTCCCCTCACCCTCGGGTGCGGAACCAGCGACCTCGCGGCGGACGCCGCCACCGGGCGCGCGAGCGCAAGTGCGCCGATCGCACCGGGCGACAAAGGCCAAAACGGCCTGCCGAACCTCGGCGCGCTCGCGAGCGTCCGGCAGGACGGGAAAGGTGGGAAGAAGGACGAGAAAAAGGAGCCCGCACCGGAGCTGGACGGCGGGGTCGCCTGGCTCAACAGCGCCGGCCCGCTCACGCTCAAAAAGGACCTCAAAGGCAAAATCGTCATCCTCGACTTCTGGACGCTGTGCTGCATCAACTGCATCCACATCATGCCGGACCTGGCGAAGCTCGAAAAGAAGTACCCCAACGAGCTCGTCGTGATCGGGGTCCACTCGCCGAAGTTCGAGAACGAGAAGGAGACCGCCAGCATCCGCAAGGCGATCCTGCGCTACCAGATCGAGCACCCCGTGGTGAACGACGCCGACCACAAGCTCTGGAACAAGTTCCAGGTGGACGCGTGGCCCACGTTCGTGGTGATCGACCCCGAGGGGAATCTGGTCGGGTACACCTCGGGCGAGGGGAACTACGAGCTGCTCGACGTGGTCGTCGGGAAGCTCGTTGACGAACACAAGAAAAAGAAGACGCTCGACGAGAAGCCGATCCGCTTCGACCTGGCCAAGTTCCGCGAGACCGGGGACACGCCGCTGTTCTTCCCGGGCAAGGTCGTCGCGGACGAACCGGGCCGGCGGCTGTTCATCGCGGACAGCACCCACCACCGGATCGTGGTCACCGACCTCACGGGGAACAAGCTGCACGTCATCGGCACCGGCGCGCCGGGCAAGACCGACGGGGCGTTCGATAAGGCGCAGTTCGACGACCCGCAGGGGATGGCGGTGCGCGGCGACACGCTGTTCGTGGCCGACCGCAAGAACCACCTCGTCCGCGAGATCGACCTGAAGGCGAAGACCGTTGCGACGATCGCCGGGAACGGCACCCAGGACCACGAGGCCGAGAGCCGGCGGCTGACGCAGCCCGTCCCCGCGAAGGAGATCGGGCTGAACAGCCCGTGGGATCTGTGGCTGGGCGGCGACAAGCTGTACATCGCGATGGCCGGGCACCACCAGATCTGGGCGCTCGACCTCAAGGAGAAGAACCTGATCCCGTACGCCGGGAACGGACGCGAAACGATCGGCGACGGCCCCCTGCGGCGGGCGATGTTCGCGCAGCCCAGCGGGCTGACCAGCGACGGGAAGTTCCTGTACGTCGCGGACAGCGAGATCAGCGCGATCCGCAAGGTGCCGCTGGACCCCGAAGGTAAAGTGGAAACGCTCGTCGGCCGCGGGCTGTTCGTGTTCGGCGACGTGGACGGCGCGGGGCAGGCGGCCGACGGCCCCCTCGCCGCCAAAACGGAGGCCCGGTTGCAGCACGCCCTCGGGGTGGCTCACGCCGACGGCAAGCTGTTCATCGCCGACACGTACAACAGCAAGATCAAGACCTACGACCTGAAGTCGGGCGAGGTGAAGACGTTCCTGGGCGGGCGGCCGCTCGGGTGGTTCGGCCCGGACCTGTTCAACGAGCCCGCGGGCATCAGCTACGCCGGCGGCAAGCTCTACGTCGCCGACACGAACGCCCACCGCGTCCGCGTCGTGGACGTCGCGACCAAGACGGTCACCACGCTACACCTGAAGGGCGTCGAACCGCCCGCCGCACCGAAGAAGTGACCCGGCCGACGCGCCCACGGAACACACGAACCGCACTCTGAACGTTGAGGACCTCTGATGATTCGCACTTACGCGGTTCCGTTCGCGCTCGCGGCCGTTGCCCTGCTCGGGGCCGCCCCGGGCACCGCGAGCGCCCAGAAGTGGTACGAGAAGGCCGTGAAAAAGGTGGAAGCGAAGTTCACGCCGGCCGAGGCCAAGCCGGGGCAGACGGTCACGTTCACGCTCACCGTCGAGCTCAACGACGGCTACCACACGTACCCGCTCACCCAGCCCGACCCGAAGGCCGACGGAATGGTGAACGTCCTCAAATTCCCCAAACCCGACAAGCTCGTGTTCGTCGGCAAAACCGAGGACCCGAAGGGCGCCCTCTCGAAGGAAGAGCCCGACCTGGGCATCCGGGAACTCCTCTACTGCCCCGGCACCGTGACCTACACCCGGAAGGTGGTCGTTTCGCCGAAGGCCGCGCCGGGAGCGGTTACGGTGAAACTGGACACGTTCAGCCTGAGCGTGTGCGACAGCAACAACTGCTTCCCGCCGAAAAAGGTGCCGGTGGAAGCGACCTTCAAGGTGCTCGACGGCCCGGCCGTCGCCGTGGAGCAGACCTACGCCGCCGAGGTGGCGAAGGCGCTCGAGGGCAAGTGACCCGCGGGCGCCTCTGAATAGCGGCGCCGCGGGCCGCGTCTGTAAGAATGTTCGCGGGCGGCGTGTATGCCCCCTCAACGGGGCAGACCGACATGTCGCCCCTGATCGATAGAAAAGCCCACGGTCGCCCGTGGGCTTTGTTCTTGGTTCCTCTCTGCGGTGCTTCGTTATGGTGCGCTCCGCCCTGCCCCTCGCCGCCTTCGCGCTGTTCGTGCTCGCCGCACCGGCGGGCGCGCAACCCGGCATCGGCGCCAAGGGGAATTTGCCGAAGGAGTTCGCCGCCCGCGCGAGCGTGAGCGTCGAGGTCGTGCCCGCGAAGGCCAAGCGGGGCGAAACGGTGCTGATCAAACTGACGGTCGCCCCCCGGCCGGAGGCGCATGCGTGGACGTACCCCGCCTTCCCGAAGGACGGGGAGGAGCAGTTGTCGCGCAACACGCTCGCGTTCCCCCCGCCCGGCGACCTCATCTTCATCGGCAAGCTCGCCGACCCGGCGGTGGCGTGGAAGGAGAAGCCGCGCGACACGGGCTTGGGACTGGACCAGTACACCGAGTCGCCGGTCACGTGGGAGCTGAAAGCGGTCGTCTCGCCGAAAGCGGCGGTCGGGCCGAAGGCGGTTCTGCTTGAGGGCATCCGGCTCCAGGTGTGCGACGCGCGGACGTGCATCGCGGCCGACAGTCGGAAACTGCCGCCCGCCGAGTTCACCGTTGAAGACGGCGAATCCACCACCATCAACGCCGCGGACTACGCCGAAGCGACGAAAGCCCCGCCGCCACCGGCGCCGAAGGAGCCCACCCCGTCCAGCGCGGGCGGTACCAAGCCGACCACCACCGCGGCACAGGACAAGGTCGCGGTACGCAAGACCGCCAAACCCACCGACGCCTACGCCGCGGAGATGAAGGCGTTCGAGACCAGGGTGACGGGCGCCGAACCGCCGCCGCCGCCGACCCTGTGGGCGTTCGTCGCGACGGCCGCCGCGTGGGGGCTGATCTCGCTGGTCACCCCGTGCGTGTTCCCGATGATCCCCATCACGGTGAGCATCTTCCTGAAGCAGGCGCACGGGTCGCTGGGCGAGCGGCTCAAGCTGGCGTCCGTGTACTGCCTCACCATCATCACAGTACTCGGTCTGTCGGCGTTCACGCTGCTCAAGTTCATGGCGTGGCTGAGCACCCACCCGGTCACGAACGTCCTCCTCGGCGCGCTGTTCTTCGTGCTGGCGCTGAGCCTGTTCGGGATGTACGACATCGGGCTGCCGAACGCGCTCCAGAAGCGGCTCCAGGCGAAGCAGTCGAAGGGCGGCGTGGTCGGCACCATCTTCGGGGCGCTGGCGTTCACCGTCATCAGCTTCACCTGCGTGGCCCCGTTCCTGGGCGGGTTCGCGGGGATCGCGGGGTCCGACAGCAGCTTCACCGTCAAAGAGATCGCGGGCGGGCTGGCGTTCGCGACCGCGTTCGCCGCGCCGTTCTTCGTGCTGGCGCTGGTGCCTGGACTGCTGAAAGCCCTGCCGCGGTCGGGTGGGTGGCTGGACAGCGTGAAGGTGGTGATGGGGTTCCTCGAACTGGCCGCGGCGCTGAAGTTCCTGCGCACCGCCGAACTGCGGCTGCTGCCGAGCACGGAGTACTTCACGTTCGACCTCGTGCTCGGCGGGTGGGTGGCGATCAGCTTCGCGTGCGGGCTGTACCTCTTGAATGCCTACCGCCTGCCGCACGACGAAGAGCAGCCGAACATCAGCGTCCCGCGGCTCATCTTCGCGCTGCTGTTCCTCGGGCTGTCGGCGTACCTCGCCCCGGCGCTCCTCAAGTTCGACGGCAAGCCGCAGCGGCCGTCGGGGTCGGTGTACGCATGGGTGGAGGCGTTCCTGCTGCCCGAAGACAAGCCGACGGAATCGGGCGCGGAAGAGGCGTGGGGCACGGACCTTCAGGAAGCCCTCGACGCCTCGAAGAAGAGCGGGCAGCCGGTGTTCGTGGACTTCACCGGCGTAACGTGTACGAACTGCCGCATCAACGAGGGGAACGTGTTCCCGCTGCCGGCGGTGCGCGACGAGTTCCGCAAGTTCGAGAAAGTGAAGCTGTACACCGACGAGGTCCCGGAGCCGTTCTACGCGGCGGACCCGGGCGGTCGCGCCCGCACCGCCGAGGGGACCGCGAACGGCGACTTCCAGCTCGCGGTGTTCAAGACCAACCAGCTCCCGCTGTACGCCGTGCTCGCCCCGCAACCGGACGGCAAGGTGAAGGTGTTCGGGGTGTACGACGAAGGGAAGATCAACGACGCCGGGAAGTTTGCCGCGTTCCTGAAGGAGTCACGCGAGAAGGCGAAGCGGTGACCACTCAGGCGCTCGCCCACCGAATGCTCTCTGTGGAGCGCGGGCATCTTGCCCCGCCTTCGTTTTGCCCGTCGTGTCGCATCGCGGCTCTGGCGGTAGCCGGCAAGAAAGCGATGAACTGACGCGCACGCCACGTCGCACCGCAAATCCTGTGGTTAACGAACGCGGGCAAGATGCCCGCGCCGACTTGAACGATTCCGCGGTTTTCCTCTGGCGTCCCGCTCGCCGCGACGCTATCTCGCGGCAACACCGATTACAGTTTTCGCCACACACCCACGGACGGGGGGAAGACATGCGCAAGAAGGCGCTGTTGGGAGCCGGTTTGGCGCTGCTGACGGGCGGGGTGGTCGTGGGCCAGCAGTCGGGAACGTCGCGGCCCGCCCCAGCCTTGCCGGCGGGCGTAACGCCCGTCGGGTCGGCGCAGCCGACCAACCCGGTGGCACCGGCCGGAGGGGCGTACTTGCCCCCGACCAGCGGCATTCAGCCCGCGAGCGTCACGTCCGCGCCGGTGCCGCTGCCCACGAACATCGAGATCAAAACCGCCCTGGGCGCCGACCACCCGTGGCTCCTCAAACCGGAGCACGGGGCGTTCTTCATCATGGTGAAGAGCTACGTGCGCCCCGCGCAGGGCACACCGGCGGCAAAAGAGGACCCCGGCCCCTCGGCCCGCGAACTGGCCGAGGCGCTGGCCCATGAGATCCGCGACACGTACCGCGTCCCGGCGTTCCTGTTCGAGTACATCTCGGAGGAGCGCAAAGCGGAAATGCGCCAGATCGCGGCGGCCCGGCAGAAGGCGCAGGCGTACGCGGCCGAGGTCGCCAAGCTCCGGCAGCGCAGCCAGTTCCAGGGAACGGAGTTCCTGGAACCGGACAACAAGATGCACGTGATGACCCACCACCACCGCGACCAGATCGGCGTGCTGGTGGGCGGCTTCAAGACCGAAGAGGTCGCCAAAGAGGCGCTGCTCAAGCTGAAGACCTGGCCCACCCCGAAGAACGAGATCCTGGTCGACAAGAGCGCGATCGTTCAGACCGGGGCGAACGGGAAGTCCGAAATCGTGAAGGCCGCGATCAACCCTTACGCCAGCGCGTTCGTCGTACCGAACCCGACCGTCCCGCGGTCCGCGCAGCCGCAGCAGGGCTTCGACCCGTTCATCGTGAAGCTGAACGAGGGCATGCCGTACAACCTGCTGAAGGCGAAGAAGGGCTGGACGCTGGCGGTCAAGTCGTTCGTCGCGCCGGTCGAGGTCACCAACAAGGAATCGACCCCGAGCGTGATGCAAAAGATGGGGTTCAGCAAGGGCGCGGACGCGCTGGCGGCGGGCGCGGAACAGGCCGAAGGGCTCGCCAAGGCCCTCCGCCAAATGAAGGGACCGAACGACCAGGGGCTGAACCTGGAAGCGTTCGTACTGCACACCCGCAACGCCAGCCTCGTCACCGTCGGTCAGTTCGACGGGCCGGACGACCCGTCCCTGCTCGCGACCAAGCGGTTGCTGGCCGCGCTCCAATCGAAAACACGGGTGACCGAGGACAAGACCGGCCTGCGGCCGGTCGCGAACGCCCCGACGCTGTTCGACAACATCATGCCGATGCCGATCCCGAAGGCGAAAGGGTAAAGCACCGGGGACGACCGCGGGCGGATCAGCGGTCGTCCGCGTTCAGCCGAAACGGGACGAAGAGCGGCTCGTGGTCCACGTCGTCGCCGTGGCACCCGTGGGCAACGATCGGCAGGGCCAACAGGGCCGCCGTGACGACCACGAGGAACCCCAGGCGAACGGGGGACACGAGCCCGCCGGGTACGAATAACCGCTGACGACGGTGAACGGGCGGCCGGCGCACGCTAGGTGTGTGCCGGCGTAGGAACCCGCTCGAAGGGCTCCGTGAAGCGGTTCTCACTTCTGCTCCTTCCCCTTCAGGTGCGTGTCCAGGAACGTCAGCGCCTGAGTCAAGCTCTTGGCGAACGTCCGCCCGGTCCACCCGTGCCCCTCGCCGAACAGGGTGACGAGCTGGCAGCTCGCGCCGCAGTCCGTGAGCTTCTTGTGCAGCGATTCGGAGTGGACCACCGGCACCACCACGTCGAACGTGCCGTGGAAGATCAGGACCGGGGGCGCGGCCTTTGACGCGTACGTCACCGGCGACGCCTTTTTGAACACGTCTTTGTCGGTCTTGGCGTCCTTCCCGAACACCGGCACCAGGTACCCGTCCAGGATCGCCTCGGTGTTATACAGACTCAGGTCGGTGGGGCCGAAGAAGTCCACCACGCACTGCACCTTCGAGCTTTGGTCGAGGTTCGATCCCGCATCCCAACCCGCGACCTTGTCCGCCAGCCCCAACAGCAGCGCGAGGTGCCCGCCGGCCGAGAACCCGGCCGCTGCGAACTTGTCGCGGTCGATGCCGTAGGTCTTGGCGTTCGCGCGCAAGAACCGCACCGCGGCCCGAACGTCTTGGATTTGGGCCGGGAACCGGTGCTTCGGCGCCAGCCGGTACCCGACCGACGCCACGACGTACCCCTTCGCCGCGACTTCCTCAATCAGTGACGCCCCGCCCTTCGGACCCACCGACAGGTCTTTGCGGCTCCCGCCGATCCAGGCACCGCCGTGGAGCAGCACGATACAAGGGTAAGCCCCGCTCTCCTTCGGGGCGCAGATGTCGAGCTTTAGCTCCTGCTTGTCGATGGTGTCGTACACCACGTCCTTTTCCGTCTTCACCGCCAGGGGCGCGGCCCCGCCGGGAGCGGCGGGCGCCGGCCCGTCTCCGCGGGCCGGCAAGGCCGGAAGAGTCGCGGTCAACACGAGTAACCCGGCCGCAAGGACCGAACGCAGTCGCGTCATCGTCTGTTCTCCGAACTGGTTCCGGTGAGTGCCCATTTTACGCCCCGAACCGGCTCGCGCCGCGCGGTTCTTGCCGGCGCTGAAACCTGGCACCGTCACCCGGTGTGAGCTACAGTTCGGGCGGCCGCCAAATTTAAAACATCGCCAGAACTCAGCCCGCACCATGAACCTGATCGTGAGCTGCCCCGGCTGCGGGCTCCGCGGCCGACTGCCCGACAACTTGCTCGGGCTCAAAACGATCGTGTGCCCGAAGTGCCGCACCGCGGTGCCGGTGGCCGAGTTGCTGAACCGGGCGTCGCCGGTCGCGGACGACTCGTTCCCGATCTGGGTGGACGGCGAGTTCACCACCGCCGCGCTCGCCCAGGCGCCACCGGCGCCGGCCCCGTCGAAGGCCGAGGAGCCCGTTTACGCCGGCGACTTCATGAAGGAAGAGGCGGCCCGGTTCGAGCAGTACGTGGCAGCGCGGCTCGGCGAGTTGCACAAAAAACGCCGCGAGCTGGCCGAAGCCGAATGCAAATTCGAAGCGCTCACCATGCAGCGCAAGCAGGAGCTGCACCGCCAGCAGGGGGCGCTCGCCGCGACCTCCGACGAAGTCGCGAAGCGCGAGCGCGACCTCCAGGCGCGTGAAGCCGCTCTCCAGACGCGCGAGGCCGAACTCGCGGCGCGGGAAACGAAGGTATCGCGTTCGGACCAGCGGGCCGCCGACCTCGACCGGCGGGCGGCCGAACTCCGGGTCACCCTCGACCAGCTCGAAGGGCGGCGCGCCGCCGTTGCCGAAGAGCGGAGCGCGCTGGAGCGGCGCGCCGCCGAACTCGACCGCATCGAGCTGGCCCTCCACCGCCGCAGCGCGGAGCTCGACGAACTGGACGAGCGCCTCCGCCAGGAGCAGGAGGAGTGGGAGCAATCGCACGAGCGAACGCGCTGAAAACCGAACCCAGAACCGCCACCGCCGCTCGCACCGCACCGGCCGTTCTCACTTCAGCGGACGGATGCGGACGTTGCGGAACGCCGTCGGGCCGTGGTCCGTCTGGAGCATGAACGCCCCGGTCGGGGTCTCCTTCTTACCCCAGTTACTGCCGGTCGGTGTTTTGACCTCGGCGTTCTCGTGAATCACCTGCCCGTTGAGCGTCGCGTTCACCACCACCGCGCTCGCGACCTTCTCGCCCTTCTCGTTGAACCGCGGTGACTTCCACGTCGCTTCAAGGGTCTGCCACTCGCCGAACGGCTTCGCGGCGTTGACCTTCGGCGGCACACCTTTGTCCAGGTACCCGCCCATCTCCAGGTTCGCCCGCGGGTAGATGCCGCCCATGTGGCGGCCGTCCAGGTTCTTCTTGCCGTAGTCGTCCTGGATCTGGATCTCGTACACCTCGTGAAACTTGACGCCGGCGTTGGACCCCTTCGCAATCAGAAACTCGACGTGGATCTCGCAGTCACCGAACGCCTCTTTCGTGATGAGGTTCGGGAGCCGTCCGGTCTCGCCGTTCACCCACACCGCACCGCCCGGCTTCTTTTCCGCCTTCAGGCGCACGTCGGCTTTGCCCTTTGCGTCCGGGGCGAGTTTCACCTCGCCCGCGAAGATCCACCGGTCGTCCACCTTCTTCCACACCTCGGGCCTCATCAGGTCGATCCACCCGTCGGCGCCCGCGGCGAGCTTTTTCGGCTCGTCCGCTCCCGCAACCGCGCCTGCGAACACCGCAGCGACGAGGGCGACGAGCCTGTGCATGTCAGCATCCCGAATGGCAGTTTTCGTTACCCGTGTGTAACCACGGTCATTATCATCAACCCCCGACCCGCACGGGTCTACCGCGAATTCCAAAAGGAGCACTCTCCGATGCTGATTTCTCGCCTCGCACTGGTCGCCGCGCTGACCGCGGTCGGGTCGGCCGCAAACGCCGCCGAGCACTGGGTGTACTTCGGCACCTACACCGGGAAGCGAGAAACGGACAGCAAGGGCATCTATCGGGCGAAGTTCGACGACGCCAACGGTACGCTCACCGCCCCGGAGCTGGCGGCCGAAATGGACAGCCCGTCGTTCGTCACGGTCCACCCGAACAAACAGTTCCTGTACGCGGTGGGCGAAGGCGGGGGAAAAGAGGGCGGACCGGTGGTCGCGTTCGCGATCGACGCGAAAACCGGTGAACTGAAGAAGCTCAACGAGGACAAGAGCGGCGGCCCCGGGCCGTGCTACATCGTGATCTCGCCGAAGGGCGAGTTCGCGGCGGTTGCGAACTACGGCGGCGGCAGCACCTGCGTGTTCGCGGTGGAAGCCGACGGGAAACTCGGCAAGCGCCTCGGGTTCGTGCAACACACGGGCAGCAGCACCAACCCGAACCGCCAGAAGGAGCCGCACGCGCACTGCTGCGCGTTCAACGCCGCCGGCGACCACCTGTACACCGTGGACCTTGGGATCGATAAGATTAAGGTGTTCCACGTCAGCCTGAAGAAAGGTGTCGAAGAGGACACGGACGAGGACATCACCACCCCGCCGGGGAGCGGCCCGCGGCACATCGCCTTTGCCCCGGACGGCAAGGGCATTTACGTGTGCGGTGAGCTGGACTCGACCGTCAACGTGATCAAGGGCGGGAAGGTCGTACAGTCGCTCTCGACCCTGCCGAAGCCGACCCCGGGCAACTCGACCGCCGAGTGCATCATCTCCCCGGACGGGAAATTCGTGTACGTGTCGAACCGCGGCCACAACACCGTCGCGGCGTTTAAAGTCAAAGAAGATCGCACACTGGAACCCGCCGGGCACATTGCCGGCGACATCAAGACCCCGCGCAACTTCAACATCGACCCCTCGGGGAAGTGGATGCTGATCGCGAGCCAGGACGGCGGTAAGGTCGGGGTGTGGGCGCGTGACGCCGCAACGGGCGGCGCCAAAGAGACCGGCACCACCGTGCCGGTGAGCCGGTGCGTGTGCGTCAAGTTCGTACCGGTTAAGCAGTAGCAGGCCGGTGACCTACCGTGTCATCGGGATCGACGACAAGGTGCGATCACGGACGAGGCGGGACACGCCATTCTGTTGGCCGCGACGCGGCTCACAGGTTGTAACCGTCCACGGGGTGCCGAATTCGCGTTTTTCATGGTCTTTCGGCCCCGGTCCAGGGCTGCGCAAGGTTTCCATCTGGGCAGCCTGGGCAACCACAAGATCCACCCGAAAAAGCGACATAATAATTGGACATTTCGACCCCGCCGCCATTCAACCGAGTTTGGATCTCCGCACTGTCCTGCCAGCGAAACAAAATCGGTTGATTCGCGCCCTCACATATGATGGTGTGAGGGCTGAGACCCTGCCACATCCTGCGAGCAACACGATGATTCACTTCGAAGGCGACAAGCGCATCGGGCGGCCGATCGCCGAGGTCGCAGCCAAACTGTCCGACGCCGGATTCCTTGCCAACAGCGTACCAGACGCAGAGGTGTCCGAGAACACGCCGGACCGCGCCACGGGCAAGATCAAGCCGAAGCTGTCCTTCCTCACCGGCAGCCTGACGCTGCACGCCGAGGTGACCGCGCGTGCCCCGGGGAAGTCCGTTGCTTACCGCATCGAGACGAAAACGATGGGCGCGAGCAGCACCGTCGAAACGGCGCTGGTGTTCAGCGAGGCCGAGGGCGGAACGTTGGTCCACTGGACCGGCGACATCGTGGCCGTGACCGGTTTGCTGAAGATGGTTCCCAAAGGGTTGCTCGAGGGCACCGCGAAGAAGGTGATCGAAGACGTGTGGGCGGCGGTCGAAAGCAAGATCACGGGCGGCGGTTAGTGGAGCGGCGGTCCCCGCCGCTCCGCCGCCGGTCGCTCCCGCCGCTTACTTCACCGCGTCGTAGCGCACCGACTGGATGGTTTTCACGAGCTTGTCCATCGCGTCCAGATCGAGGGTGCCGTTGATCTTCAGCCGCAGGCGGCCCGCGGCGTCCACCACGGCGATGTTCGTTTCGCCCGCCGTGACGCCGAACGTGTCCTTCATCTTGTCGGCGAAGTCGAGCCACACCACCGTGTCCGGCGCGCCCTTGAGCACGCCCTTACGGATCGCCGGACGAACCGCCGTCGGCACCTTTCCGCAGCACGCCACCGGAACCACGATCACGTCCGGCGACGCCACGCCCGGCGGCAGCCCGTCGAGCGGCGCCACCGCCGCCGCGCGCGCTTTCGCCGGCGGCTGGCCCTTCGCGTCCGGGTGCCAGCGCACGTGCAGTTGCTCGCCGAGCACGCGGCACGCGTCGTTCCCCTTGCGGTCGCCGAACACGAGAACCACCACGCTGCCGCGCAGGTCCGCGAGATCGGTTTTGCGCTCGAACTGGTCCTCGAGCGCCAACTCGACCTTCGGCGCGGGCGCCGCGGCCGGCGGCTGAGCCCCCAGCGGTAACCCCGCCACCGCCGCGACGAGCGCGGCCCACATCGAGCGCTTCATGCGACCACTCCCTTAAGTTCGGCCCCGACGCAACCCCCGCTCCGCCAGCGTCAGCTTCAGCGCCGCGGCCCCGAGCAGCACCAGCGCGAACCCGGCCACCGCCGCCGCGCTCGGCACCGCCGCCCAGAACCCGCCGCCCTGCCAGGTCACCGCCTCGAACCCCTTCAGCGCCCAGGTGGTCGGCAGCGCCAGCGACAGGTCGCGCGCCCACCCCGGGAGCAAGAACGACGGCACCCACAGCCCGCCCAGCATCGACGCGCCGAGTATCACGAGGATGCTCACGTTCCGCGCCCGGGCCTCGGTTGTGCCGACCGCCGCGACCAGCAAGCCGGTGGCCGCGGCCAGGGCGCACGCCGTGAACGCCAGCAGCGCGAACCCGACCGGCGAGCCGATCGTGACCCCGAACGCGAGGTACCCGACCCCGAACGTGCAGAACACCTGGAGCAGCGCGACCAGGGCGGTGGCGAGGGCCTTGCCCGCGATCACGCACGACAGCGGCACCGCGGCCACGCGCACCCGCGTCCACACGCTCCGCTGGCGGTCGCGCAGCAGCACGAGCCCGCTTTCCATGCCCCAGAACAGCAAGTACTGAAGGGTCATTCCGCAAAAGCTGTGCGCGTAGGAACTGAACCGCGCCCCCGGGTGCGGCGAAACGCTCCGCGGCTCGACCTTGAACGGCGGGGCGAGCGTGGCGCCTTCCGGTATCACGTCCGCGAACGCCTCGCGCGTGACCCGCTTCATGACCGCTTCGGTGACCACGCCCTCGGCCATCTGCCGCTCGGCGCTCGCGTTCGGGTGGTGGAGCAGGTGCAGTTCGGGCCGCTCGGCCGTCACCCCGGGCTGCCAGTGCTTGAGCTGCTCGAACCCGGCCGGCAGCACCACCGCCACGGCCGCCCGGTCCGTGACGGCCTGTTCGGCCTCGGCGCGTGACACTTCCCTCGCCTCGAGCCGCGGCGAGCTGAGCAGCTCCTGCGCGACCTGTCGGGTAAACGGGCCAGTGTCCTCGATCACTAGCACCACCGGCAGTTTTGCCGGTGCGCCGGACGCGGGGCGGTTGAAGACGGTGCCGAACGCGGCTGCCAGCACTACCGGTACGACAAAGCACATGAGTGCGGCCCGGCGGTCGGCCCAGAACAGCCGCCAGTCCTTTCGCGCGAGCGCCAGCGTCAGCCCGAACCGAGTTGTCACGCGGCGTCCCCCGCGGCGGTGTGTTCCGGGCGCAGCCGGCGCTCCAGCGCCCCGGCCGGGGTGCGGTACGCTTCCAGTTCCAACCCGTCGGCCAGGAGCGTCGCGAGGGCGGCGCCGAGTTGCTCGCCGGTCCCGGCCGAGAGGCGCAGCCGGCGCCCGGTGATTTCGAGCTCGACGCCGGCACCGAGCCGCTGCCGGATCGCCCGCTGAAGGTACTTCGCCGGCCGGGCGCGTAGGTGCCCGTACAGCACCGCCCGCTCCGCGGGGCGCGGCCGGAGCAGCTCCGCCGGCGACCCGATCGCTACCAACTTTCCGGCCTCGAGTATCGCCGCCCGGTCGCACCCCGCTTCGGCTTCATCCAGGTGGTGCGTCGTGAGCAGCACGGCGTGGCCGTCGTCGCGGAGCCGGGTCAGATCGGCGAACAGGGAATCGCGGCTGGCCGGGTCGAGCGCGGCGGTCGGTTCGTCGAGCAGCAGCACCGGCGGGTCGTGGAGGAGCGCGGCGGCAAGGTTCAACCGCTGCTTCATCCCGCCCGAGAAGGTCGAAACGCCTTGCCGGGCGCGGTCGGTGAGCTTGACGCGGGCGAGGGCGCGGGCCACGCGGCGCCGCAAGTCGCTCCCGGCGAGCCCGTAGAGCCGGCCGAAGAAGTTCAGGTTCTCGGCGGCCGAGAGCTCTTCGTACAGCGCGGGCTCTTGCGGCACGAGCCCCACGCGCCGCGCGAACGCGGCCGGGTCGGCGGTCCGGTCGCGCCCCTCAACACTGACGGAACCGGCCGCCGGGTCGAGGACGCCCGCGGCGACGGCCAGCGTGGTGCTTTTGCCGGACCCGTTCGGCCCGAGCAGCCCGACGATCTCGCCGCGCCGCACGGCGAGCGACACGCCGTCAAGGGCGGTCCGCTCGCCGTAGCGCACGGTCACGTCGGCGAGAGTGAGGGCCACCGGCAGTGGCATCGCGAACCCCGGCACAGGAACTTGGTCGCCGCGGCATAGCCAGGACGCATCCGGGGTGCAAGCCGAACGGCGCCAGCGGCCCACCAGGACCGCTCCGGCGCGGATCTGGTGCCCGCAGCCTTTCGCTTGCTTCGGGCCGCCCGTTCCGCCACAATGAGGAAGTTGCGTCTGAACGGCGGTACCGGTTACAGGTTCTGTAGTCGTGCCATTCACCCCGCCGGGACGGGACCACACGTGTGCTCGGAGGCGACCTGCCATGTCTGCCGGCCGTCGCGGTCTGATCCTGTCAGCAGGTTTCGCGCTGCTTGCCCTCGGGTTGCCCCGCACGGCACACGGTCAGCCGCCCCCACCCTTCATGCAGTTCCGGCCGAACGGGTTCAACGACCCGCAAACCGGGCGGCACACCATCTGGCAGCACCACCTCACCACGGACCGGATCCGTGAGCTGTTCAGCCAGTACGGGCAGGACGACGCCGCGAGCAAGCAGCTTGAAAAGATGATCCGCGACGCGGTCAAAAAGAACAACCCGAACGCGAACGACGAGCGTCTCAACGCCGCAATTCAGAAGGCGCTCGCGGACAAAGAGTTCATGAACCGGCTCGTCGATATGGCGCAAAAGCGCCAGAACGACTCGAACCGCGCGCCGGGCACCGAGTTCGTACCCGCAGAATTCGAGCGCGACTTGGCACGGCTCAGAGAACAGAGGGCGCGGAACGGTCGGCCCGACCCCCTTAAGGCGCCCAAGATCGACCCGACCAGTCTGCCCAAGTTCGATCCCAAGAGTTTCGATCCGAACAACTTCGATCCGGAACAGTTTCCGTTCGCGGACCCCCAAAAGCGCCCACGCATCGACCCGAACTCGGGTCTGCCGCTCGACCGGCGAACCGGGCGCCCGTACGACCCGCGCACCGGGCAACCGCTCGACCCGCTCACCGGCGAGCCGCTCGTGCCCAAAGGCGCCCCCAGGCCCCCCGAAGCGCAGGGGGAGTCGAACCCGAACAAAGTCGGCGATCCGAACAAAACCCGCGAGCCCGACAAAACCGCCCCCAAGCAGAACGAAGATCAGAAGGGGGTCGAAGACGCGCCCAGCGGGCGCCCGATCGAACCGCGACCGCCGGAACCGGAGCCGGAATTTGACCCCGAGCGGCCCCAACCGCCCCGGGATTCGCCCGAGCGGCTGGCACAACAAAAGGCCTACGAGGCCGCAAGCGCCTTGTGGGAAAAGAACGTCGGCCCGCTCGACGAGTCGCCGGCCGTTAAGCGCGCGATCTACGACCTGATCTCGGACCGCGAGGCGATGGACGCCCTGACCGACGGCAAGGGCAACAGCCTGTTCGACATGTTCAAGGACGGGATCGACGGGGACGGGCTCAAGGACCTGTTCGGCGGGCTGGACGGCAAGTGGGAGTGGCCCAAGCTCGACTGGAAGCTCGACTGGGGGAAGAACACCGGTATCAATTTGCCGGACGCGCGGCCCCGGTCCCGCTGGCCCGACACGAGCGGCCGGTGGCCCAGCAACAGCAACTGGGGCGGGTGGGGGTCGTTCAACTTCGGCGGGGTGCAGGTGCCCTGGCTGCTGTTCGTGCCGCTGCTCGCGCTAGTTGTCGCGGTCGTGGTGTGGTGGAAGTGGGCCGCCATCGCGCGGCTCGGGGGGCGCGGCCGGGTCGCGGTGGCGGACGGGCTCGGCCCGTGGCCGGTCGACCCGCGTGCGATCAACAGCCGCGAAGACGTGGTGAAAGCGTTCGAGTACCTGAGCGTTCTCATCTGCGGGCCGGGCGCGAAAACCTGGACGCACTCGACCGTCGCGGACGAACTGACGGTGCTGGCGCGGACCCAGCCCGACGCGGCGCTGACCCTGGCACGGCTCTACGAGCTGGCCCGGTACGCCCCGCTCGACGAGCCCCTCAGCCGGGCCGAACTGCTCGAGGCCCGGCGGCTGGTGTGCGACCTTGCGGAGATGGGCTGAGGCCATGAAGCGACGCAACGCCCGCCGGTGCTCGGGACTCGCCCTTGTGGGCCTGCTCGCGCTGGCCCTTGCACTCGAGCCGCCCGCGGCGCGGGGCCAGCCGCCGCTCGGCCCGCGCCCGCAGCCGGGGCAGGCGCAGCCGCAGCTCGTGGTCCCGGGGGGCGGGACGGAGCTGTTCCGCGCGATCTTCGACGCCGCCAAGGTGCGGCCGGTGCAAGGGTACGAGTTGCAGCTTCTTCTCAAGGACCTCGCCTTCGAACCCGGTCCCGCCTTCAAACCCGGTCACGACCTGATCGTGGTCGTGCTGGGCGACCCGCACCAGCGGCAGGCGAACGACCCGCTGTGGTGGGCGCGGCAGGTCGTTCGCAACGGCGGGGCGGCGCTGATCGCCTCCGACGACCGCTGCGAGCTTTACACCGCCGGCAACCGAAACATGGCTCGGCCGGTCGGCAACTTCAACGGCGACACGGTTCGGGCCAACGACCAGAACCCGAACGACACGCACCGCGGGAACGACGAGTGCCCGTATGCGGTTCCGGTCGCGCCGGACGAGCGCCCGGGGGCGGACCCGAACGGGCGGGTCTGGGGGGTGTTCCGCGGGCTCACCCGCGTCGCGACCAACCAGCCCACGTACATCAACATCACCCAGTACCAGAACGAGTACCAGCACCCGCTGGCGCGGCTCCCGCGGTCGTCGTTCTCGCCCACCGGGTTCGGGTTCCGGACCCCGCCGACGTTCGCCGTGGGCGGCGACGGGGCGCCCGACGGGGGCAAGCCCGGGTACTCGTTCCTGGCGGTCGCCGACTCCAGCGTGTTCATCAACCAGATGCTGCTCGAGCCGGGCACGGACAACCGCAAATTGGCGTTCCGCACGGTCGAATACCTGCGCGGGCCGGACGGCGAGCGGACGCGGTGCGTGTTCTTCGAGAACGGGCGGCTGGTGGAGCGGTTCGACGGCCTCCAGTCGGCGTTCTCGCCCCCGCTGCCCCCGGTCCCGCCCGACGCGATGCCCAACCTCGGCACGCTGTTCGGGAAGAACCAGGACAAGCTCATCGACTTCCTGGACGCCAAGGCGGACGAACTCCAGGACCGGGACACGTTGCATAAGGTGATGGTCGGTCCGCCGGGGTCCGAACGGGAGGAGCGGTCCGCGGCCCGGTGGGTGGAGCGGACGCTGGCAATCGCGGCCGTCGCGGTCGTGCTCTTTCTGCTCCGGAAGTTGTGGGGCGGGCGGCACCCGCAGGACGCCCCGCCGCCGCCCAACGCCGGCGCCGGCGCCGCCAGCACCGGGCCGCCCGGGGTGTTCGACCGCCGGCAAAAGGAGCTGGCCCGCCGGAACAACCTGTACGAGCCGGTGAGGGCGGTGGTGCGGGAGTTCTTCGCGAGCGCCGGCGCCCCCGCCGCCCCCGGCCCGCGGATGCCGGCGCTGGAAATCTCCCGCGCGGTGCGCAAGCCGGAGTCGCTGCGGTTGGCGCTGCGCGACCTGTGGCGTCTGGCTTACGGGCCGCCCGCCCCCCTCACCGCCCAGCGGTGGTACGAGCTGGAACCGTACTTCGAGCGGCTCAAGCGGGCCCACGCGGACGGCAAGTGGAAGTTCGAACCCGCGGCCTGATCGTCCCCGCACGAAACAGCGGGACCCGTCTCTCGGCGCGCCCCGCGGGGGCGGCCCGGCCGGCGCCGCACCGCACTGATCGACACTGACCGGAGTTAGGCATGAGTTTGGCCTCGACCTCGACCCCGGGCGCCGGAGCGCCCCCCGCCGACCTCCGTGCGGCGGCCCACGAGTTGGCCCAGGAGGCGAAGCTCCTCAGCCAAAAAGTCACGGCAGAAGTCGGCCGCGTCGTGGTCGGGGCCGAGGACATCACCCGGCAACTGCTCATCGCCATGCTGGCCGGCGGGCACGTCCTGCTCGAGGGCGTGCCCGGGGTCGCGAAGACCACCATCTCGAAGGTGTTCTCGCGCCTGCTCGGGTGCCAGTACCAGCGCGTCCAGTTCACCCCCGACCTGCTCCCGTCCGACGTCACCGGCACGTCCATTTTCGACCGCAACAAGAACGACTTCGTGCTCCGGAAGGGGCCGATCTTCACCCAGGTGCTGCTGGCCGACGAGATCAACCGCGCGCCCGCGAAGACGCAGGCGGCGCTGCTCGAGGCGATGCAGGAGCACCAGGTGACGGTGGACGGCGAGACGATCCCGCTGACGCCGCCGTTCCTGGTGATGGCGACCCAGAACCCCGTCGAGCAGGAGGGGGTGTACCGGCTGCCCGAGGCGCAACTCGACCGGTTCCTGTTGCGGGTCGAGATGGGGTACCCGGGGCACGAGCACGAGGTGAACCTGCTGAAGCTCCACAGCAAGCCGGTCGTGGACGTGCCGCCGATGTTCACCCCGGAGACGATCCTGAACCTCCAGCGCAAGCTGCCGGGGGTGTACGGGGCGGACACGCTGTACGAGTACATCGTGGAACTGGCCGAGCGGAGCCGCGAGCACCCCGACGTGGCGCTGGGGGCCAGCCCGCGGGCGTCGCTGAACCTGCTCCGCTGCGCCCGCGCCCGCGCGGTCCTCGAAGGGCGGCACTTCTTCACGCACGAGGACGTGCAGGCGGTGGCCTTCGGGGTGCTCGGGCACCGGCTCATCCTGCGGCCCGAGGCCGAGATCGAGGGCAAGCGGGTCGCCGACATCGTCCGCGAACTCCTTGAAGCGGTCCCGGTGATGGAAACCGTCTAGGCGAGCGGGGGGCGTGAGCCCCCCGAGTGCGCCAGAAGAACGCGCCAAAAAAACGCGCCGCCCGGGCGCGCGAGGGGCGTGTGGCCATTAGCGGTTCCGAGTTTCGTAACGGAACCGGGTCCGAAACTCGGGGGGCGCGAGCCCCCCGCTCGCCGGATACATTTCAATGCTGACGGCCCGCGGATGGTGGTTCCTGCTGATCGTCGCCTTCATCCTGGTGATGGGGGCGTTCGTGATCCCCTACTTCACCACGGTACCGGCCATCCTCGCGGTCACGCTGCTGGCGTGGTTTGTGTGGGAGTACCTCCAGTTCCACACCAAGTCCAATGCCGCCGTGGCGCGGCTCCGCCAGCGGCGGTTCGTCACCCAGAGCGGGCGCGACGCGCCCATGCTGTGGGCGAACGTCCCGTTCCAAGTGCGTGTGCAGGTGCGGCACGACGGGTTCGTGACCATCGACTACGCGCTCGTCGAGGACCGGCTGCCCGCGGGCGCGAACGTACTCGCCGGTGAGCCGAGCAACCACGCCACCGTCCGCTCCGGCGAGCCGGCCGACGTGGCCTACACGCTCCTGTGCCCCGCGCCGGGCGTGCTGCGGTTCGAGGGGGTGAAGGTGCGGGTGGCGGACCTGCACGGGTTCTTCTACCGCCGGCTGTTCCTCCGCGACCCGATCGAGTACCTCGTTCTCCCCCCCCTGGTCAGCGAGGAGAGCCGGCAGCGGGCGGACAAGCGGTTCAACACGCTCCCGCCCCCCGGCATCCACCGGCTGCGCCGCCCGGGGTCGGGCGACGAGCTGCTGGACCTCCGGGACTACCGCCCCGGCGACCCGCCCAAGATGATCGCGTGGAAGCCGTCGGCCCGCAAAGACAAGCTCATCACCAAGGAGTACGAGAACGACGTGCCGGTCCGGTGCGTGCTGTTCCTCGACACGAGCGACGGGGTGCGGCTGGGGCCGCCCGGCAACACGCTGCTCACGCGGCTGGCCGGGGTCACCGCCGTCGTCGCGCAGGCCACGGCCGCGAACCGCGACCTCGTGGGGCTCACCACCTTCGACGACGAGGCCGCGCACCCGGTGCCGCCGGCACGCACGCAGACGCACATGATCAACGTGCTGCGGAAGCTGGCGGAGGTGTCGGCGCTCCAGCCCGGGACGGCGGGCGTGGAGACCGAGCTGCTCACCGCCCGGGCGTACCCGCTGGCGCACGAGCTGTACCCCGAACTCATGAGCCGCAAGACCAACACGGTGCCGCTGCGGCGGCTGTGGAAGCCGCTGCTCGACAAGTGGTGGGGCTGGCTCGTGTTCGCGCTCGTCGTGGTCCCGCCGGCCCTGCTCGCGTGGAAGGCGGCGTCCGTACTGGACCCCGACGTGGCCCGGCTCCCGCGGCCCGTCAACCGCGTGATCGTCCAGTGGCTCGCGGCCACCTTCGATTTCGGGGTCCGCACCACCGGGGGCCTGGTGGGGCGCGAGCCGCTGGCCGTGCGGGTGCTGGTGTTCCTGATCGTCTGGCCGGCGGCGCTGCTGCTGCCCAGCGTGCTCGCGGGGCTGTTCTGGCTGCTGCACGGGGTCACCGGGTTCTTCGGCGCCGCCGCGCAAGAGCTGAAGAAGCGCAAGCGGCTCGCGGCCCTGTTCTCGCTCCAAGACGGCGCCGGGCCGGACGCGGTCGAGCGCTACGTCCACGACGACGCGGCCTACGCCGAGCGGGCCGGCGCCTTCCTCCAGCACCACCACTTGCGGTGCCCGGTGCCCCTGTACGACGACCAAGGGAAGTACCGGTTCCGGTGCGAGGAGAAGGCCGAGGTGCTAGGCTCGGCGCTGATCCGCGCCGTGAGCCGCGCCCGCGACAACGAGCTGTACGTGATCCTCGCGGACCTCGCGGAACTCGGCCCCGACATCGAGCCGCTCGTCAAGGCGTGCCGCGTGGCGCGGGCGCGGCGGCACCACGTCATGGTGATCGTGCCGTGGCCCGCGGACGTGTCCGCCCCCGACGACGCGCCGGCGGCTCCCGAGCCGTCCGGCGTCGGCGCCCCGCGGCGCCGGTCCCCCGCCGACATGGCGCCCGGGGAGCGGCAGAAGCGGATCACGAAGCTCGTCCGGGACAACCTGACGCGCCAGTACCACGAGTCGTTCCGCCTGACGCGCCGGGCGCTCGCCGGCGTCGGCGCGACGGTGGTGCGGGCCAACGACGGCGACGCGGTGCGGCTGGTGCTGGACCGGCTCGACCGGCTGCGCGGGATGAGGAGCCGCCGATGAGCAACACCGTCAAAGCGCCCGGCGGGCAGCCCGAACTGACCCAGGGCGACGTGATCCGGCTCCTCGCCACCGACGCCGCGGCGCGGCCCTACGTGCTGGCCACGCTGGCCGCGCTGGCGATGATCTTCGTCGTCCTGTTCATGAGCGGGAGCGACCTGGGCGGCATCATCGTGGTGCTGTTCGGCGCCGCGGCGATGGCGCTCCGCTGGACCGCGGCGCCGCCGTTCCTGCTGCTCGTGATCGCGTACTTCCAACTGTTCCCGTTCGGCGTCCCCGACCCCGGGTCCGAGAACCCCTATCAGGTGCGCGAGAGCCACTTCCAGGTCACCGACATGGTGCTGGTCATGGCGATCCTGGTGTACCTGCGGGGCCAGTACCGGCTGTTCGGGCTCGTTCACCAGATCGTGCCGCCGGACAGCGCCCTCAAGCGCAAGGGCGACGTGCCGGTCCGCCGCCCAACGGCGCACATCCGGCCCGATGAACTCGCGTGGATGCTGGCCGTCGCGGGCGCGCTGGTGCTGATCGGCCAGGCGGTCTGGTGGCTCGTGAACGCGCTGGAGTTCGTCCCGATGGAGAGCGGGGTGCCGTTCCGGTGGGCGGACACGCGCTCGCTCCGCGCGTTCAGCCGGGACCAACCGCCGGGCGAGTTCCGCCCCGGCCAGAACCGCTTCTTCGTGCTGCTGGGCATCCTGTTCTTCGGCACGCTGCTGGTGCGGCTGGTGTTCGGGTACTGGCGGCTGCGGGTGATGAACGCCTCTGAGGGGGCGATGGTGCTCGCCGACACGAGCTGGAGCGAGTCGCACCGCGAGCGGGTGCGGCTGGAGAAGTGGCGCGTCTGGGGCCGGCGCCGCGCGAGCGAGCGGGCCGAGGCCGCCGCGCAGGACGCCCAGCGGCGCGAGAAAGAGGCCGCGCGCAAGCGCGCCGCCGAAGAGGAACGGGCCGCGCGCAAGCGTCCGAAGCGAGCGCGCCGCGACGACCAGAAGTGACGCAAAACACCACCGGGCCGCTCCCGCCGTCCGGCCGAGTTCCAAACCCGAGAGAGCGCATCAACATGAGGTTCGCGTACTGGAGCCGGGAGCTGGCCGGCTGGGCACTGATCGGCATCGGCCTGTGGCAGTTCTGGAACACCTACGGGCTGATCTCGAACCGCCGCATCTTCGAGGCCGGGCCGTCCGCGTTCATCGCGTTCATCATCTTCCGCTCGGGGCTGCACCTGCTGAAGGTGGCGGTGGCGGCGCAGGCGGCCCGGTCGCTCCCCGAGGGCGCCCAGCCGGCGACCCGTAAGGCGAGCCGGATGGCGGTGAAGTCGGTCGCGCCGACGCCCACAAAGTCCGTGGTCCCGGGACCGCGGAGCCGTGCCGCGTCCGCCAACGGCGCGGCGAACTGACGCCGTGGCACGAATCCCGTCCGGCGTGCGGGCCGTGTTCTTCGACGCGGTCGGCACGCTCATTTTCCCCGAGCCGTCGGCCCCGGCGGTGTACGCCGCGGTCGCACGCGGGCACGGTCTGGAACTCCCCGCGTCCGAAGTGCGCGAGCGGTTCCTCGCCGCCTACCGGCAAGAAGAGGCGGCCGACGCCGACCGGAACTGGGCCACCAGCGAGGCCCGCGAGCGCGACCGCTGGCGCACAATCGTGACGCGCACCCTCGCCGGCGTGTCCGACCCCGACGCCTGTTTCGCCCACCTCTTTGAGCACTACGCGCGCCCCGGTGCCTGGCGCGTTCATCCCGACGCCGCGGAGGTGCTCGGGGCGCTGTCGGCGCGGGGCATCGTCCTGGGTATGGGCTCCAATTACGACGCCCGGCTGCTCACCGTGCTCGACGGGCACCCGGAACTGGCCCCGCTCCGTGACCGCGTCGTGGTCAGCGCCGCAGTAGGCTGGCGGAAGCCCGCACGCGAGTTCTTTGCGGAAGTGAGCCGCGTCGCGGGCTGCGCGCCCGCGGAAGTGCTGTTCGTCGGGGACGACCTGCGAAACGATTACGAAGGCGCGACCGCGTCCGGAATGCACGCCCTCCTCCTCGATCCGGACGCGCGGCACACACACGTTCCCCACCGCGCGACCGGCCTCGCGGAACTGATCAGCTAGTCCGGGCCAAGTCTTCCGCCACCGCTTCGGCGGCGCGCCGGCCGCTGGTCAACGCGCCGTCGATGCTGGCGGTGTCGCGGTGGTCGCCGCACACGTACAGCCCGCTCCGCAACCGCACCGGGCGCTGCCACGGGTCGAGCGCGCCGGCGGGCTGGGCCGGTAGCGCGTGCGGAATACGGTACGCGCGCAGTAGCTTCCAGCCGGCGACCGCGGGGCCGAACCACTCCGTCAGTTGCTCTCGCGCCCGCCGGTCGAGTTCGCCGTCCCCGCCGGCCGGAACACCCACGACCGACGCAGCGACCAGCGCCTTGCCCGGCGGCGCGTACGCGGGCGCCGCCGCCGACATCACGACCACGTTGTTCACCGGGCCGCGCCCCTCCCCATCGAGCACCAGTATGGGCTCGGTAACGGGTGCGGCGTCGGCGGCGTAGTACAGCGTTACGGTGCCGTTCCAGGCCGGATCGGGCACCGCGGCGCCGAGCAGCCGCGCGGCGGCCGTGCCGTCGGTTGCCACGACAACGGCCCGCGCGCTCAGGCGCTCACCGCCCGTCAAGGTCACCGCCCCGTCGGCGACGGCCTCGACCCGCGCGTTCAGCCGCACCGAGCCGGCGGGCAGCCCCGCCGCGAGTTGTTCCGGGATCGCTTGCATCCCGAGGGCGGGGACCGCCCCAGGGCCGGCCGCGAACGCCTCGAACACGAACCGGAAGAACCGCGCGGACGTGGTGAGTTCGCGTTCGAGGAACACCCCGCCCAGGAACGGCCGGAACAGGCGCTCCACGAGCTTCGGGCCGAGCCCGGCCGCGCGGAGCTGGTTGGTTGTCGTGCGGTCGGGGTTCGGGGCGCCCGGGGCCTCGCGCCGAACGTCGCGGTAGAGCTTCAGGAGCTTCACTTTGTCGAGCGGGGAGCCGACCGCGTTGAACAGCGACGCGACGGCGGCGAACGGCTCGCTCCGCGGGTCCGCGACCCGGTGGAACCGGCCGCCGAACCGTACCAGCGCGCCCCGCGCGAAGGGCTTCAAATCGAGCGCCGGGAGGTCCAGCACCCGCCGCCCCTCGGGGTAGGCGGTCAGGTAGATCTGGAACCCGCGGTCGAGCCGGAACCCGTCTGCGAGGTCCGTGCGGACCCGGCCCCCAACCCCGTCGGCGGCGTCGAGGATGCGGAACGGCACCCCGCGCCGCGCCAGCTCCCGCCCGCACGCCAGACCCGCCAGCCCGGCGCCCACGATCAGCACGTCAGGGTCATTCATTCGCGACCTCCTCGCGACCGGTACGCGTG
Source organism: Gemmata algarum (assembly GCF_034097035.1). NCBI lineage: Bacteria > Pseudomonadati > Planctomycetota > Planctomycetia > Gemmatales > Gemmataceae > Gemmata > Gemmata algarum. The sequence goes on along the minus strand of NZ_JAXBLV010000002.1, from coordinate 110,629 downwards.
GCGCAGGATCAGCACGAACGGCGCCCACCAGATCAGATCGTTCGGAACGCAGGTGAGCAAACCTTCGGCGCTCGAGCGGCCGATGAGTACGCCGTAAGCCAGCCCGACCGGCCCGAAGAACTTACCGAGGAACCCGACCAGCACAACGGGCCAGTGGCGCGCGGGGTCGCGGGCCGCGATCAGGTACCCGACCCCGTACACGCCGACGATCATCCCGATGCACTGCCACAGCTCCGGGTAGTGGAGCGGCTGGTCCGGCCGCTGCATCCCCGAGTTGGCGAACGACCGCTCGGGGAGCAATACCGCCCACGCGCCCCACGCGAGGTTGTACACGCCCGCAAGGGCGAGCACGCCGCGCATCCACCGTGGAGCAGTGCCAGTATCAACTTTCATCTTCTTTCTTGGGGGCGATGAGTTGATCCAATAAATTCAGACCGGGATAAAAGTCCGGCTCGCTACACAACAACGTCGCGAGTTCAGTTCCGTCCGTGCCTCGGACACAACAAATGCCGTCATGAACGGCCCAACCAGCGATCTGCTTGTACGGAACGAAGCCGTGCCGACCGGGAACGGACAGGCCCTTGTAGGTGAACGTTACGCCACTGCACCACGCCCGCAACTTTTTATCGAACACTTGGCGGCGCCACTCTGCCGCCAACCGCCGGGCGAGTCGATCGCGGATCATTTCAACCGCGCGGTCCCGCGTCGTCGTGCTGAACTCGTAGCAGAACGTACCTCGGTCCCGCAACCATAAGCGGAAAACGACGAAGGTCCCAACATACGAAGTGACATGGTTCGTGGTAACGTGTTGCCGTACCACGGAATACGCAAACGAAATCACCTCATCAAAACAAACCTCCCGCTCTGCCAATGGCTGAGCTACTCTCAAACCATTGGCATAGGCACGCAAAACGGTTCGACGGGACGCGAACCAATATAGTGAGAGTGCAACACCCAAAAAGCTGGCAATCGCACCGAAAGCAAGTGTACCGGTCGCTCGGCTGTTGATGAGGGCCGTGCCACCCATGCCCAATAACATCAGTGTTCCGAGCCACCACAGCAACAACGATGACGGTGACCAGCGACGCTCGCGTTCGAAGAGTAAGCGGCCGAATCCGCTCTTGAGCTCCGGTTCGAAGTCGCTTGTGCCGATGATTTCAACCAGTATGGCAGCGTTCAAGCTCTCTTCGGGCACCCGAACCAGCGGTTCGGGTGCGCTACGCCCCCACACACAGGCGTGCCGGTCAATCACCTCGGCCGTGACAAGGTGGGCAAACGGAATCTTCCGCTCCGAACCAGCGGCACGCACATAAAGGCCGTCTGCATTCAAACGCCAGCCCGAACCACGAATCTCCCCGCCTGCGGCAAACGTCGCGAGCGATTCTTGGCGTACTTGACCACCCAACCGATCAAACAAAAAACCAAGCGGGTCCGCTTCGGGCTCGAAGCTGTAGCGAACTTCGATCTGCGGCAGAACGGGGTTGTTCGTGGCAATGACTGCCACACGAGCCGCAGAAACAGGTACGCCCGAGGCATATTCGAGGAGAACGTGAGAACCGATACCCACTACTTCGTGATCGTCGAACTTGATGGCACCGTTCACTGAATGATACACGAAACCTGAACCCGTATCGGTCAACCAGCGGCGCCCGCGCCGGGCCAACCGCCACCCGACCGCGAACCCTCCTACCACTATCGCTGTTGTCACAAGGCCGATGCGTCCCCTCGACGAGTTGTCGAGGTGGACGGCAAGCGACATTATCACGCCGGAGACAAGCGAAAAGACCGCCAGCAAGGCGAATAGGACTTCGGCTTTAGGCTCGCGAATCGGTATCTTTTGAGCCACCATCGCCCTCCTACCCTATTATCGCCACAAGATAAACTGTCCGAATGCGACCGACAATTGAGATAATGACCGTGCAAAAAATTCCCAATCATCAGCCTCATTCAACAAATTCATGCGTGGCCGCCTACGCCAGCTTAATCGATCAAATATCGACCGATAGGATCAGCCCGCGGGGACGGCCTCGGTCGGCACGTTGTCGGTCGGCTTGAGCCGGTCGCGGAGCTGGCGCGAGGCGACCCGGTTCACCACCTCCAGGTACGCCAGGGCGCTCGCCTCCACCACGTCCACGCTGACCGCCCGGGCGCGCGACTTCTTGCCCGCGTACTCGATCTCGATGCTCGCCTCGCCCAGCGCGTCCATGTCCTGGCTCACTGACCGCACCCGGTAGTCCACCACCCGCACGGCCGCCCCGGTGACCCGGTTGATCGCCTTGAACAGCGCGTCGATCGGGCCGTTGCCGACGGCGGCGTCGCGCCGCACCGAGCCGTCGAGGTGCTTGAGCGTCACCGCGGCCGAGGTCTGCGACCCGGTGCCCGCGGTGCTGGTGAACCCGACGAGGGTCCACAGGTTCCCCGTGCCCTCCTGGAGCTGGTTCTCCGCGAGCGCCTCGATGTCCGCGTCGTAGATCTCCTTCTTCTTGTCCGCGAGCTTCTTGAACTCCTCGAACACCTTGTTCAGTTGCTCGTCGGACAGGCCGTAGCCCAGGGCGGCGACCCGCTGCTTGAGCGCGTGCCGGCCGCTGTGCTTGCCCAGCACCAGCTCGGTCTGCGGGATGCCCACGTCCTCGGGCCGCATGATCTCGTAGGTGCTGCGCTCCTTGAGCATCCCGTCCTGGTGGATGCCGGCCTCGTGCGCGAAGGCGTTCTGCCCCACGATCGCCTTGTTCCGCTGCACCGTCTGCCCGGTGACGTGCGACAGCTTGCGGCTCACCGGGTACAGGTGCCGGGTGTTGATCCCGGTGGTCAGCCCGTAGTAATCGCGGCGGGTGTGCAGCGCCATCACCACCTCTTCGAGCGAGGTGTTGCCGGCCCGCTCGCCGATGCCGTTGATCGTACACTCGACCTGCCGCGCGCCCTCGCCCAGCGCCGCGAGGCTGTTGGCCACCGCCAGCCCCAGGTCGTTGTGGCAGTGGACCGAGAGCACGCAGTTGTCGATCCCGCGGACGTTCTTCTTGAGGTGCCGGATGATCGCGGCGTAGTGCTGCGGCACCGCGTACCCGACGGTGTCGGGGATGTTAAGCGTGGTGGCCCCGGCCTCGATCACGCGCTCGACCACCTCCGCCAGGAAGTCGAGCTCGGTGCGGGCCGCGTCCTCGGGGGAGAACTCGATGTCGGCGCACCGGTCGCGGGCGCGTTTGACGCCCTCGACGGCCCGCCGCGCCACCTCCTCCGAGGTCATCTTCAGCTTGAACTCGCGGTGGATCGCGCTGGTGGCGAGGAACACGTGGATGCGGGGCTTCTCGGCGTCCTTTACGGCGTCCGCGGCGCGGTCGATGTCCGTGGGGTTGCACCGGGCGAGGCCGGCGATGACCGGCCCGTGGATCTGCCGCGCGATGGCCTGCACGCTCTCGAAGTCGCCCGGGGAGGCGATCGGGAACCCGGCCTCGATCACGTCCACGCCGAGGTCCGCGAGCGCGCGGGCCATCTCGAGCTTCTCGGCGAGGTTCATGCTGCACCCCGGGCTCTGCTCGCCGTCGCGCAGCGTGGTGTCGAAGATGATGACGCGGTTCGGATCGGCCGGAACGGACATAACGCGCTCCTGAAACGAAATCGGCCCCGGAACTTGAGTTCCGGGGCCGCTGTTACCTCGTGGATCGGATCAGCCGACGCGCGAAGGACAATGGCCCCGTGACGGTCCAAGAAGCGGAAGGTTCAGAAGGAGCAGGGACGCGGCCACGGTATTCGTCTCGTGCGAAGGTATCACCGGTAGATTACAGCGCGCCGCGGCCGGGAGCAACTCCGAACGGCCGGGCGGCGGGCAGATTCTCGGCCTCACCCGACGAAGATGCCGCTGAGCACGTCGGCGACGATCTGCGAGCTGAGCACCCGGCCGGCGGAGTCGAACACGCGCCCGTCGCCCGCGGCCCCGGCCCCGCTGCCGGTGAGGATCTCGTCCCGACCGTCCCCGTCCACGTCGAAGCCCGCCACTCGGACGCCGCCGCGGAACGCCGGGGCGTACGCCAGGAAGCTCAACTGGGGCCGGTCCGCGGTGCCGTACACGTTCACCCGCGGGTCGGCCCCGGCGTCGGCCCCCACGAGGATCTCGTCGGTGCCGTCCCCGTCCAGGTCGGCGGCCCCCACGAACACCCCGCCGGTGGACCCGTCGAACGTGAAGAACGAGCGGATCAGGGCGCCGGTGGCCCCGTCGAACACCTTCACGTGCCCGCCCGCCGAGCCCGCACCGGCCCCGGCGACGATGTCCATCACGCCGTCGCCGTTGAGGTCCGTGGTGGCGACCCGCACCTCACCCTGGAACCCGTTAAAAGCCGGGATCGAGGTGCCGTCGCCGCCGGCGATCTGGACCCGCCCGTTGTTCCCGGCCCCCAGCACGAACTTGGGCGGCGCGGCGGCCGCGGCGACCGTGAGGGCGAACTCGCGCGAGCCGCTGGCCCCGCTCGAGTCAGTCGCCGCGACTGTGAACGTGTACGCCCCGACCGCCGTCGGGGCGCCGGTCAGCTGCCCGGCCGCGCTCAGCGTCACGCCGGGCGGCAGCGCCCCGGCGGTGACGGTGTACACGAACGGACCGCTCGCGCCAGTCGCAGTGAGCGCCACCGCGTACGCGGTCCCGACCGTGCCCGCCGGGAGGGCGTCCGGACCGATGGCGACCGCGACGAACTCGACCGCGCCGATGTCCACCCGGCCGCCGAGCACCCGGGTTTGTCCCCGCTGGTCCGTGGGCGGCAGGTTCGAGGCGTCCGGGTCGCCCATGTCGCGGGCCGGGCTGTCCGCCAGAAGGGCGTGCGTGTACGTCAGCCCGCCGTTATTCGCCAGCGGCCCGAGCCGCGGGTCGAGCGGGTTCGCCAATGTCCCGATCTGGTTGCCCGTGCCCACCGGCGGGGGGGCCAGCACCAGACTGTCACCCACGCCGATCAACGAGTAGTTGAAGAGGAACGGGATGCCGGAGTCCACGAACAGGTCGTCCGGGGTGGCTCCGGTCGGGTCCAAGTTGCCGGCGACGATCGAGTTCCGGACGGTGACCGCGATCCAGCCGTCGGCCGACAGCCCGCCTCCGTACCCCCGGTTGGCGGTCACGGTCGAGTTGGTCAGCGTCCCCTCCGCGCCGGTGAAGAGGGCACCGCCCCCGTAAGCGGCGGTGTTGCCGCTGACGGTGCTGTTTACCAGGTCGAGCGTGCCGTCGTTCCCGCCGTACAGAGCGGCGAGCCCGCCCCCGCCGTATGTGGCGGTGTTGCCGCTCACCGTGCTGTTGGTCAGGGTGGTCGCCCCACCGTAGTCAATGGCCGTGCAAACCGCGCCGCCGTAATCTGCGGTGTTCGTACTCAGCGTGCTGTTGGTCACCGACACCGTACCGGCGAAGTCTAAGCCCACCCCGACCGCGCCTCCGTAAAGTGCGGTGTTCGTACTCAGCGTGCTGTTGGTGATCGTCACCGACCCGCCGTAGTACGTCGCGATCCCGCCGCCGAGCAGGGTCGCCTAGTTGCCGGTGAACGAGCTGTCGGTGACCGTCAAGATGCCGCCGTAGAATATCCCGATCCCGCCGCCATATCCGGACTGGTTGTTGGTCACGTTTACGTTCGTCAGGGTCGCGGTGACATTTCCGTTGCCCCCGATGAGCGCGACCCCTCCGCCCAGATCTTGGGCCTGGTTGGCGAACAGATCGACGCCGGTGAGCGCCAGATGAGTTCCCGCGGAGCCGCCGTACGCTACGATGGCACCGCCGATATCGGTGACGTTTCCGCCACTGAGCGTCATGTTCGTGAGCGTCAGGTCGGCGCCGGCTCCGAGCTGGAAGAGGCGTGTGTTCGCGTTCGGCGCTCCGAAGCTGGCCGTGATGGAGGTCTGGCTTGCTCCGGCCCCGCCAATCGTCAGCTTCCCGGTCGTTGCCGCGTCGCCGATGTCCAGGTCGAAGTCCGTGGAGTCGGTGAGCAGGTAGATGCCGGCGGACAGCGTGATGGTGTCGTCGCCCGCCGCTTGCGCGTACTGGACCGCCGCCCGCAGGTTGCTGAACAGGTACGGGTCGTTCTGCGTGCCGCTCCCGGCGGTCGGCGGCCCGGCGGGGCCGTCGTACAACCCGGTTACGGCCAAAAATGCTGGGACACATCGGTCTTCCATCTGTTCGATCGCGAGGCGGCCGAACAGGCTCTTGCGCAGCGAACGGCTGTTATGAAACGCCATGATCTCTCGGTCTCTCCAATTTCGCAGGATGAAAAACACTCAACGGGACGGAAAGCGCCCGGCCGCAGCCGGGTCGTGGGGGGGTGGGTTCCGGCCGGGCGGTCAGGTCACCGCCCCGGCCGGTTGGTCGAGCAGTTCGCGGCAGCGGCCGACGATCGTTCCGAGCGAGCCGTCGGGCCACCGCCGGCGCAGGTCGGCGGCCACCTCGGCCGCCCGGCGGGCGAACGCCGGGTCGTCGAGCAACTGCCGCATCCCTTCGGCAACGTCCGACGCCGGGTACGTTCCGGCGAGGTAGTGGGCGACCCCGAGCCGGTGAGCGGCGGACGCGTACAACTGGTGCTCCAGGTGCTCCGGGAGGAGGAGTTGGGGGCGGCCGGCCAGGAGCGCGGCCTCGGCGGTGCCGAGCCCGGCGTGGTGGGCCACCGCCCGCACGCGGGGGAGCACGTCCGCCAGCGGGGGCGGGGTGTCGTGGACGGTCAGCCCGCGGCCCCGGAGCCGCTCGCGCTGCCCGGCCGTCGCCCCGCGCACATACACTTCCCCGTCAAGCCCGGCGGCCGCCAGCAGGGTCAGCGCCGGTTCGGTGCTGGCCACTTCGGCACTCAGGTACGCGAAGAAGCGCCGCGGGGCGATCCCGTCGGCCGCCACCGGGGAGGCGAGCGGCCCGACCGGCGGGCGGCGCCGGGCCTCCCGGTACGGATCCAACTCCGGAACGGTCGTGACGAACGCCTCGCCCCCCGCCGCGATCCCGGGCAGCGCGGCGGGCGCGGGCCGGCCGCGGGCGACCTGTGCGGCCCGGACCGCGGCCAGCAGGTCCTCCGGCGCGCCCCGCGGGACCCGGGGCAACTGGTCGCGGAAGTACGGCGGGAACGCCGGCAGGTCCGCCGGCGGCTGGCAGAACCCGTTCCCGATGTCCACGGTCGGCACCCGACCGGCCGCGGCGAGCCCGAGGGTGGGGGCGTAGTCGAGGACGACGAGGTCGGGCCGGACCACGTCCAGAATGCCGTCCCACTGCCGCAGCAGCGGAAGGAGCGTGCGGTCGGACGCGTAGCCGTGGAGCCGGAGGATGTCGGCGAAGGAAGCGGCGACGAAGCCCGCCGGGGCCGGCTCCGACCAGACCGGAATAGGGAGCACGGGGAACGAAGCGTCCCGCAAGAGGGGCCACGCCGCCACCGCCTCCCGGGCGGCAAGGACCGGCCGGTGCCCGTCGGCGGCCAACGCCCGGGCCACTCGGAGCAGGTTGTGTGCGTGCCCGAAACCGCCGCCCAGCTCCCACCCGAGCAAAACAGTCCGACCGCGCGGCGACCTTTCCACCGTGTCTCACCTTTCGCGACCGGTCCGGCCCGCGTTCGGGGGACCGTCGTTCACCCGTCCGTGGGGTGGTGCGATTCGCGGGTGCTCGAACCCACGGCGAACCGAGCGGGGCGCTCGCGGTTCACGCCGTAAGCTAATTCACGATTGCAATGCGGCGCGAATCCGGAGCCGAATTGAGGGGTAAAATTGCTCCCGCGCGAGCCGATTTGCTGCGAGCGCTGACAATTGATGCGCCGCGTCACCTCGAGGCCGACGGTCGCGCCCGGTGTCCTGTTCGCCGGGCGCAACTCGGGAAATTGGCAAACTTGATTGCTGGTTGAATGGTGCACCGGCAGACTGCGGCGGCCGGTGCTCGCCCCCGCCCGGTCCGAGAGTCTCAGGTGGTTACCGGTCCGGCGGGGGCGGCGGCAGGAACCCAGGCGCCGACCGGCTCGGGTCGCGCAAGATCAGATCATTGTCGAACAAATCTAGCCAGGCGTTGATCACCGGCTTGAGGCCGCCGTCCGTGATCTTCGGCTGGAACACCTCGAACACGAGCCGATCGCGGTCGCGCCGGACCGTCACCGCCGTCGGCGGCAGTTGGCCGAACGCGACCGTGAGTGCAGCGCGGGCCTTGTCCGCGTCCTTCAAAAGCACATCGGGTGGGATCAGCTCTGTCCCCGTGCCCGGCGCTGGTGCAGGGGGCGCCGGCCGAATCGGGCCGTCGGCTGGTTTCTCGCCAAGAGCACCGACGAGCGCGCCGAGGTCGAACGCGCCGGCAAGCGCCGCTCCCGGGGGAATGGTCGCTCCCTTTTCGCCGACGATCGAGCCGGCGGCGTCCGGGGTCAGCGCCGCCGCCACCAGTTTGCGGTCGAGCCCCCACGCCAGCACGGCGTCTTTGCGCGCGTAGTGGACCGCCGCCTTCCACGGCAGCCCGGTGCCCGCGAGCGAGCGCACCTGCACGCCGCCGACCGTTTCGGTCGACGGCTGGGCCGGCGCGGGCTCGCCCGAGATCTCGGCGATCAGCTTGGGAACAAGATCCTCCAGAGCGGCCGCCGCAGAGACGTCCGCGGCGTGGATCACGAACATCGGGACCGGCGTGGCGCCCTTCGGCAGATCCGGCTTTGCCGGAACCACGACCGTGACCGCGTTCACCTTGGCGAGCACGTCGTTGACGGCCACCTTGTGCTTCACGCCGATGTCTTTCGCGATATCGCTGGGGAGCCGTCCGAGCTGACCAGCACCCTTCGCGAGCGCGTCGAGGAACCCGATCAGCGCCGCGGCGCGGTCCTTCTCGGGCAGGGTCACCGTCGCTGCGAGCGCAGCCGGTTTGCGCGCGTGGTGCAGTGCCTCGACCTTCACCCCCGGCCCGGAGAAGAAGTCCACCAGCGGGCTCTTTTCGGCCGGATCGAACCGTCCGCCGGCCACGAGCGACAGCCCACCGTCACGAACCCGCGCACTCCCGGCAATCGACTTGAGCGCTTTGGGGTTGGTGGTCAGCTTGAGCCACGCTAGAAGGTCGGCGCCGGCGTCGGCCCCGCGGGCGCGGTCGGCCGCAGACGCGGCGGCGAAAAGCCCGGGCGCGGCCGCGTAGAAGAACAGCCCGGGTTTTCGGTACTCGGCCGCGGCCTCTTTGAACCCTGCCGTCGCGCCCAGCGCGTCCTTCTCTTCGGCTCGGAACCGTTTGATAACCGGGGCCAGGGCCGCCTTGCTCGTGCCCACGACGAACAGCCCCGGAGTGTACGCGCAGGTCAAATCGCGCGGCTCCTCCTTCGGCTTCTCGCCGCTCAGTTTTGGAGTGCCGTTCATGTCATACGTGACGACCGGCTGGCGGCGCTGAAACACCGGCACCTTCGACACCTCACCGACCGTCCGCACGTTCGGGGTCGCGGTAACGAACGCGCGGGCCGCGAGCCCTGCCGCGGCGCTGTCCCCGGTGAGCACCGCGAGCGCGAATTCGGGCTCGCCGCGTTCGGTGAACCCGAGCAGCCCGACCGCGACGCCGCCCAGCTTGCGGAACTCCGCGACCACCTCCGGCGACGCGAACAGTGCGAGCGCCGCGAGGTCCTCCTTGGCTCGGAGTTCGGGGAGCGTCTTCGCCTCGTCCTTCTTCCCGTGGATGAACGGCACGCTGTCTTGCAGCGGGGTGCCGTTCAGCGCCGCCGCGACCTGCGGCCCGATTTCGGCGGGGTTGTGCAGTTCGACGTAGGCGAGCGTGTTCGCCGGGAACACATCCGCCACATCGACCGGCCCGGCAAACGCGGGTGCGCCCGAGAGCGCGACGCATACCGCAACCGCGAGAGGATGGAGACGAGTCAAATGAAGCTCCAGATGGTATGGCAAACCGGCCGCCGGGTCACTTCGCCGGCTTCAGTTCGCCCTTCGCGGCCCAAGTCAGCCCGTTAACGAGCAGCCGAACGAAGTTCTCGTCCTTGAAATCGTCCGGGTGGCCCAGGGAGGTGTAAAACACGCGGCGCCCGTCCTTCTCGCGGGTCCACGCCACGGGTTCCGATTCCTTGCCCATAGTCCCCTGGAGCAGAACGTTAACATCGGTCGCGACGTTGGGGTTCTTGTACAGGCTCCCGTTCGTCTTAAACGACTTTACCCCCTTCAGGATAGGGTGTTCCTTCGCCTTCTCCACCGGCTTCACGTCCGCGACGCCGGCCCCGAAGTGCCCCTTGTAGTTGCCTCCGAACACCTCCGCATCCATTTCGAGCCACTTCTGGAACCCGTGGCTGGCGGTTCGGACGCCCACGAGCGGTTTACCGGATTTGACGAACGCCTTCACATGATCCAACGACGCGCCCTCGATCTGGAGCCGCCGAGTGAAGAACAGCGCAGCGTCGCACTTCTCCAACTGCTCCAACCCGGCGATCGCCCGGTCTTTTTCGGCCTTCGCCGAAATGAGCACGCACTCGACCGCGTAGTTCGCCTCCAGGTGCTTCTGGAACGCCGCGAGCGACTCGTCCGATTTGTACTCGAACGACCCGGACACGAGCGCGAGCCTGAGCGTCTTTGCCGCCGGTCCGTCGTTCCGAGGGGCGGGCGTCTTGGGCGCGTCCGCCGCCAGGTACGCGAACAGGTCGGCGATCTCCGGTTCCGTCAGCGAGTCGAGCAGCTTTTCGGGCATCATCGACACCGGCGACGGCTTCAGGTCCGCCACGTCCGCCTTCGCGATCGTGGCCTTGGTAACCTGGCCGTTAACGTAGTTGGTCACCACGATCGCCCCGCTCTGCTCCGTCACGATGCCCGACAGCTTACGGTCGTCGTTCGTCAGTACGGTGTGAACGACGTACTCGGGCCGGATGTAGCCGCTCGGGTCCACGATCTGCGCCAGCAGGTACCCGCGGTTCTTGCGGTCCGCGGTGGTGAGGTCCGGTCCCACCTGCCCCCCCGCTCCATGTAACTGATGGCACGCAGCGCAGTGCTTCGTGAACAGCACCTGCCCTTTCACCGGGTCGCCGGGCTTGGTGCGCCCGAGCGCGGTGCTGAGCCAAGCAATGCGAGCCTGTTTCTCCCCCGCGGTCGCCGGGGCCAGTTTCCCGAAGTGCTTCTCCACCAAAATCGTGACGCCTTTGTCGCCGAGTGCGGCGGCCGCCCGTGCGCCCTCAACCGGGAGGTCGGCCTTGGGGAACGTGCCGGCGTCGAGTTGCTTGAAGAGCGCCAGCGCCCAGGCCGGGCGAGTGAGAAGCAGTTGAACCGCCCGCTTCTTGACCGCGGGGGAGTAGCCGGCGTACCCCTCCAACACCGCCGCACCGACCGCGGGGCCGTCGAACGCCTCCAACCCACCGAGTAACCCGATCCGAACAGCGTCGGACCGCGCGGCGGCTAACTGCTCGAGGAACAGGGGTTCGGCTCTCGGGTCGCGCACGTCGCGCAGTAGCGCCACGGCCTCCAGCCGACCGGCGTCGCCTACCGCCCCGTCGGTCACGAGCCCCCGGAGAGCCGTGCGGGCCGCCTCGTCCCCCATCCGCGCCAGCACCTCCAGCACCAGCAAGTCTTTCGGGCGCTGCTTGCGAAGTTCGGCGAGCGGCTGACGCAGCGCCGGCGGCACCGCGTCGAGCGGCTTGGCCTGAAGCGCCGTCGCGACGCCCCGGAGTACCGGTTCGATGTCGTCGCCGTAGTCCGTCACAAGATTGAACAAGGCGCCGATGCGCTCGGTGCCGCGGGTGATGTTCCCGGACATGAAGCGTCGCGCGACCCGCTCGTTGAAAAAAGCCCTAAGTAGCGGGCTCAGCCCAACCGGGTACGGGAACCGCACCGTGTCGGTCGTATCGCGCCGGTTACTATCCTCCAGCCCCCACCACACGAGCAGCGGCAGTTGCGGGTCGTCGCCGAGGAGCGGGTTCGTCATGACGGCCGCGATGACGGCGGCCTCCTGCTGCGGGGCGAACCGGCGGGCGCTGCACAGGAGTTGGGCCACCACGACGTGGCTCTTCTCCGTGCGTGCGACGTTCGCGAGCACCGCCGGCGTCGCCTCCGACGCGCCCACCTCGTCCGCGATGAGGCGAACCATCCAGGCGCGCACGTACTCGTTGGGGTGCTCGCCGACGTTGTCGAAGTCGCCCTCCGCCCACCCGCCCGAAGCGGCTAGCGCCCACAGCGCCTCCAGCGCGAGCGGTCCCTTCTCGGTCAGCAGCCACTTGCGCAGTTTGGGGTGCGCGGCCGCGGCGTCGGGGCGCTCGGACAGCAGGCGGCGGGCCTCCTTGCGCCACCACATGTTCGGGTGCTTCAGCAGTTCGGCCAGCTCCGCGGCGGTCTTCTTGCGCAGGTCGAACGGCTCGCGTTTCGTGGCACCCCCGTACTCGATGCGGTAGATGCGCCCGGTGGCCTTGTCCCAGTTGTCGACCGGGTCCAGGTGCGCGGCGCGGCGGTCGTAAAAGTCCACGACGTACACGCAACCGTCCGGACCGAGCAGCAGGTCCACGGGCCGAAAGTGGGTGTCGTCGGTTTCCATCAGCTCGCCGCCGTGCCGCGCCTGGAACGACGACTTGCGCGGCTCGAGCTTGTGCCAGTAGACCGCGTTCGACAGGATGTTCGCCGCGATGTACTGCCCCCGGTACGGCTCGGGGTACACGTCCGCCTCGTACAGCACCCCGCCGCAGGTGACGTGACCGCCCTTGAAGCCGGTGTACGGGACGTGCTCGAAGTAGCCGTAGGTGTACGGGTTGTGCAGCGGGCCGTGCTTGCTGAAGCCCTTCACGTGGTAGGCGCCCTGCATCTGGTGCAGGCACGCGAACCCGCCCCAGTTGGTCCCGGCGATCACCTGCCCGTTCTTGTCGAAGTCGAGGCCATAGGTGTTGCCGCCGCCTTCGCTAAACAGTTCGAACCGTTTCGTCTTCGGGTGGTAGCGCCAGACGCCCTGCTGAAACTCGACCACCTCTTTGGGGTTCGCCGGGTTCGCGATCTTGCAGGTGCTGGTGCTGCCGGCGGCGCCGTAGAGCCAGCCGTCCGGCCCCCACTGAAGCGAATTCGCGAGCGAATGGGTGTCGTCCATCCCGAACCCCGAGAGCAGCACCTCCGGGTCGCCGTCGGGAACGTCGTCCTCGTTCTTGTCGGGGTAGAACAGCAGGTACGGCGGCTGCGCCACGTACACCCCGCCGTTCCCGATGCAGAACCCACTGGCGATGTTGAGCCCGGTCACAAAGTCCTTGGACTTCGTGAACACGCCGTTCGCGTCCGGGTCCGAGAGGATGGTGATCTTATCCAGCCCTTTCGGACCCCTGGGCGGCGCCTCGGGCACCTTGTCCCAGACGGTGCGCAGGTACTGGTCCTGCTTAACGGCCTTCAGTCCCGCGTAGTTTGGGTACTGGAGGTACTGGAGCACCCACATGCGGCCGCGTGCGTCGAAGCTGATGCTCGTGGGCTGTCGGACCGTGGGCTCGGACGCGACGAGCCGGGCCGAGAACCCCGCGGGCAGCTTGAACCGCTTCGCCGCCTCCTCGGGCGTGAGGCCGTCGGCCCGGGCGAGCGACGCGCCGGCGAGCAGCGCGCAAAACGAGAGCAGCGAGCGCAGCATGGGGTGGGCTCCGTGCGGGTGCCAGAGGTGCAGGATGAGGCACGGAGCGGCGCATTGCAAGCGCCTAACGGCGGCATGTGACGCGCCCCGCGGCGAGGCGGCGTCCGACCGTTCCTGGCTCGGTCGCGCGGGCTCCGGTCGTGGAACTTGCAACGCCCGGCCCCGATGCCGCGGTCACGTGCCCATCACGTTGTACCCGCAGTCCACGTACATGATCTGCCCCGTCACCGCGCTGGCCAGCGGGCTGCACAGGTACAGCGTCGTGTTCGCCACCTCCTCCGGCTCGATCGCGCGGCGCAGCGGCGAGTGGTCCGCGGCGTGCTGGATCAGCTTGTCGAAGTCCTTGTTGATCGCCCGCGCCGCCCGGCTCCCGTAGGGGCCGGCCGAGATCAGGTTCACCCGGACGTTCTTGTCCCCCACGAACCACGCCAGTTGCTTGGCGTCCATCTGGAGCGCCGCCTTACACGTTCCCATCCCGCCGCCGTAGTGCGGCACCACCTTCTCGCCCGCCACGTAGGTGAGGCCCACCACGCTCGCCCCGCCCGGCCGGTTCGCCATGTGCGGCGCCGCGGCCCGCACCATGCTCACCAGCGAGTACGCGCTGATCCCCATCGCCTCGTGGTACGCCTTGCGGCTCGTCTCGAGCAGCGACTTCGTGATCTCCCGGCTGAACGCCACCGAGTGAATCAGAATGTCGATCCCGCCGAACTCCTGGGCCACCGCGTTCACCGCGCCGGTGATGCTGTAGTCCTCGGTGTACTTCGAGTAGTGACGCCGCTGCGCGTCCGGCATCTCCTCCAGCTTCACGTCGGCCATCGTGTCGTAGCTGGCGTCGCAGCGGACCAGCTTCACCGGCGCGAAGTCCGAGCCGTCCGGCAGCTTCCGGGCCGCCACGTCGTCGGGGTCGCTGGTGGTGCGCAGCAGGTTCTGCACGATGTCCAGCACCCGCGGGTGGACCGCCAGCACCACCTTCGCCCCGGCCGCCTGGAGCGCCTTGCCGATGTACCACGCGAAGCTCTTGTTGTCACCCACGCCGGTAACCAGCGCGACTTTACCCGTGAAATCGATGGGGATCATTAACGTTGACCTCGGAAGCTGGACGGCACGCGAACGCTCGTGTCCGCGTGCCGTTTTATTGATCCCCTGCGCTCACGGCTTGCGCTCCCACACCACCACCGCGCCCGCACCGCCGCCCGCCGGGAGCCGCTCGAACTCGGACGCGCCGTACCCGGCCACGAACGACCGCCCGTCCGGCGCCCACGCAACCGAAGTCACCGGTGCCATCCGCCACAGCCCCGACGCCACCGCTTCGCCGTCCCGCGGTGCGAGCAGAACCACGCGCTGGGGGCACATGCCAGAGAGCATGTCCACGGCTGCCGCGACGGTGCCATCCGCGGGCGACACGGCCAGTGCGTGCACCCGACCGGCCGGCATGTCGCGCCCGTGGAACGTCCGTCGCCAGATCTCCTTGTCGGTCTTTGCGTCCCACGCGATCACGGTTCCGTCTTCATCGCCTGCCACGAAGAACGAGCCGTCCGGCGCCCACGCCACGCAGGTCACGGGCGCCTTCGGACCGGTCAGCACTCGCGTGGGTGCCCCCTCACCTTTGGGGCTGAGGCTGACGCCCCACGCACCCGAGTCTTGGCCCTTGGACGGAACGGCGAGCCACTTCCCATCCGGCGACCACGCGGGCGCGATACGCCGCGCCACCGACTCACCTTTCGGGCGCGGGTGCGACTGGAACGACCACAGTTCCTTGCCGGCGAGCGAGCGGACCCGGGTCACATACCCGTCGGTCGCAGCGAGGCGGGTGCCGTCCGGCGAAAACGCCACCTCGCTCACCCGACCGAATTTGACGTTGTTCTCGCTCCACGCCGCGAGCTTCGTACCCGGCAGTTCGTAGCCCAGAACGCCCGTGTCGCTGCCGACCGCAAGGCACTTGTTGTCCCGGGAAAACGCCACCCCGTACGCGCCCTTCGTGGCCCGGTTCACCGTGGCGAGCACCTTGCGCGTTTTGGCGTCCCAAACCGCAATCACCCCCATGTGATCGGTCGCGGCCAACAGCTTACCGTCGGGCGACACTGCCACCCCGTTCACATTCCCCTTGAGGTCGGTCAGAGTGGCCACTTCGACCCAATCTTGTGCTACCGCGGGAGCAGGTGGCGTCACGTCGTACAGCTTGACCGCCCCGCCCGGTCCCACAGCCGCACTGAACCCGGCCAGGAGCTGGTTGCCGTTGGGGGCGAATGCCAGGTGCAGCGCGGCGCGGTCCCTCCCCACGGCTCGCTCCGCGAACCGGTGCTGCTCTTTCCCGGTGGTCGCGTTGAACACTTGAATCACCGTTTCCCGAACGCGGTTCGCCTTCCCGCCGTCGCCACCCACTTCCTTCCGACTGCCAACCGCGATCCGCGTTCCGTCCGGCGAGTACGCGAGCGAGTCCACCCGCCACGACGATGCAAAGCGGTGAACCGGGTTCTTCGCACCGTTTCCGGTCGCCCAGATTTCGACACGCGTTCCGAACGAGATCGCGACCGTACCGCCCGACGGTGCGGGAACGGCCCACTCCATCTGTTCCTTCCCGTTGGGCACGAACGTGTCGAGCCGTTTGCCGTCCGTCGCCGACCACACACCCGCCCCGAGCGGCCCGTCGGCGGTGAGCTTCACCCGCGACACGATGAGCCCTTTCCCGTCGTCGGTGAACTGGACCGTGGGCGCGATCTGGTGTCCGGAGGACATGCCAGACGCTTCGAGCTGCCCTTCCAGCCAGAACGCTTCGGTGCCGGTCGCGGTATCGTACACCCGCACGTTCTGGCCGAAGTGAAGGGCGTACCGCTTACCGTCCGGGCTGAACACCGCGTGGCCCCACTTGGCCTTCGTGTTCGGGGGCCGCCGCCCGGCGGTCCGGTGGCCCCGCGCGTCGTACAGCGAGATCAGCCGGGGTTCCAGCACAACGAGCCCGTTGCCCGCGAGGAGGCGCCCCGCTTCGCCCTCAGCCGCGTACAGAGACTTTCCGGTGGCGGCGTCGAACACCTCGACAATGCCGTCACGGAAGACGAGGTAGCGCGAGCCGTCCGGGCCGAACGCGACGCCGCGCATGCCCCGCGCGCTCGGCTCTTCGACGTTCAGTAGGCGAAGCGTCTTCGCACCGGCAGGGGGATCGAAACCAATCACATCTGGGAAGTTGCCGGCCCCGCACACGATCCGCTGACCGTCGGGGCTGAACGCGAGCGACATCACCGGCAAATTGTCCGGGAACCCGTCGAACCACTGCAACTCGGCCCCGGTCCGCGCGTCGAGCAGTTGGACGCTGGCGGTGTCTCCCGTGATGACGCCGCCGGTCCGGCCGGGCGGACTGGTGCTGCGTTCGACCCGGCGCCCGGCCGCCAGGCGTTTGCCGTCCGGCGACCAGGCCAGCGCACTGAACCGCCCGGTCATTCGCTCCCACCCCGCGTCGAACCAGCGCGACAGTTTGAGCGTCTTTGCATCGTACACCTCCACGCTGTACCGGCCGACCGCCAGTTCCGTCCCGTCCGGCGACCAGGCGAACGAAAAGGCCGGAGCCTCGTCCTTCGGGAACGCAAGTGTCCCGGCCCGCGTGCCGGTGGCGGCGTCCCAAACGCTCAGAACACCGTTACCGTCTTCATGGGCGTGCTTCCAGTGGATGCCGGCGAACCGCGTTCCGTCCGGGCTGAACGCGCCGCCCCGCCCGGAGATCCGCTTGTACTCCTCCGGGGTGGACACCCTTTGCCCCGCGAGCACCGGCGCCCCGCCCTTGAAATCGCCGCGGAGGTGATGCACGTTGCCGTCGAACTCGACCCACTTCGATCCGTCGGCGGTGAACGCGGCGGTCGCTCCCCGGTAGATCGCCTCGGGCTTGTCCCGCTTCTTCGCGGCCTGCACCTTACCGGTGCCCGCATCGAGCGTGCGGAACTCATCTTCGGCCAGGACGAACAGCGACTTGCCGTCGGCCGAGAACGCCGCGAACTCGGCCGACGCGCTGAACCGTCGCTCCCGCGTTTCGGCCTCCCACACGACCGCGCGCCCGCCGCCGACCGAAACGAACGCCTTCCCACCTGGGGCGTAGGACACCGAATGGATGCGCCCGTCGTGGTCGAGGAAGCCGTTGGCGGCCGGTTCCGGCTTGGGGACCGGCGCGGCAACGGTCGTGAGCGGTGCCGCGGGCAAGCCCGGAACAGGCGGGCGCCCCGGCCACGCGGCAGCCGTCGCAACGGCCGCCAGCAGCGCCCCGACGGCACACACGCCAGCGAACAGCTTTTTCGGAGCGAGCGCGAAGCTTTTCATCACGCTCTCCGCGAGTGCGAGAACGAACGGTGACGCGCCGCGACCGGCTAAAGTGCCGACCGCAACGGAGCTCAGTTCGGCCGACACGGCGGCCGGCACCGCGACCGCCAGGAGCCCCGCGGCGGGCAACGCCACGCCGCGCCGCGAGAGCCGCGCGGCCAGTGCCTTGCGCCCGCGTGCGAGCCACGACGCCACGGTCCCTTCGGCCCGGCCCAACTCGCACGCCGCTTCCGCGCGGGTCTTGCCTTGAAGATCGCACAGCACGACTGCGGCACGGTGCGTTTCGGGCAGCGCGGCCAGTTCTTCGTCGATCACCGCGCGCAACTCGGCGTGATCGAGGTCACCGGCGACACCGCGACCGTCAACATTCGTCGGAGTGCTAACCGCCATCTCGTACCTCCGCCGCCGGGCGGCAGCGACCTTCGCCTTCCGGGCCGTGCGCACCGCAACACCGTACAGCCAGCCACCGACCGCGCCCGGCGGCCGAACCAGTTCCGCCTTCCGGGCGAGTACCAGGAACGCCGCCTGAAACGCGTCCTCTGCCGCGTGCGCGTCGCCGAGCACCCGGCGGCACACGCCCAGCACCATCGGCCCGTAGCGCCCTACCAGTTCCGCGAACGCGGCTTCGCGGTTCGTGCCCGGCGCCACGATCGCGCGGACGAGTTCGGCGTCGGTGAGTACGCCCCCGGGCTGAAGCCGTGAGACGACTCTGCGGACGGCGGTTGCGGACATCGCAGCTCCCTTCGGCGAACGACCGGTTCCGTCATTGTTTGCCCGGCGGCCGGCGAACTGATGCAGGAAATGCGCGATCACATCCGCCCTCCCCTTCCCGTACCCCGTGGTCGAAGCGTAACTACGCGGCGTATTCACGGTGACCTCGCATCATACGGCCGGCAGCACCAGCACTTCCGCACCCTATTTCGTCTCGCGCGGGAGTTCCAAAAACTCGCGCGACCTCGAACAGAGCCCGTGACCCCGATTCCCGTCCGCAGTGGCGAAGCTGCACATCGGACCGTAACCGCCGCAACCGATTTTCCAATAACACCTTACGGCACGTATCCCGCAGTGATTCCGGAAGCACCCTCCGGGCGAACGGGTGCGTTATTCGTGTTTTGCGGGCACGATTCGGTGGTAGCAACGCACCAGCGACCGGGTAGCGAATCGGCAGCGAACCGCCCGCGAATGTCCCGTCGCGCCCCCGTCAGTCCTGCGCGCCATGCTGTAACCTCCGTGACAGTCTCGCGGCTCAAGCTCGCTCGAATCACCCGAGCGGGCGTGGGCCGCGCACGTCGCGCGGATTGGCTCCCACGGTGGTGTGTCTGGCGCGATCCCATACCAGTCCGATGGCACCGAGTTGGTACGCGCGCAGTGTGACGCCGAATCCGGTTGATTCGTATCCACGCCGTATTCTGTAGCCGGCCTCTGTGAGGCCGGTGTGACATCGCTCGTATCGCACCGGCCTCACACAACGAATTTCAATCCTGGGAAGCCGAATCCGGGCAACCACTTAGGAACTGAGGGCCGGCGGGCTATTTGGGCGCTCGATGGCCGGCTTGATCTCGCCCGCGTTAGAGTGCCTCAATCCCCACAGATTTCATGACCATTCGCAACTTCGGCGTCCCAGGATTGAAATTCGCTGACAGAGGCCGGCTACAGAATACAAGCACTCGTCCGCGACCCGGGTGAGGTGCGGTGCAGCCCTGCCTTCCGGCGAACTGTTCCACCTTCACCCTTGACTTTACTTTGCGGTGCAAAGTATACTGCCGCCAACTTCCCTCTGACGGGTGACGAGCGAATGGAAGTCCGCGACGCGCTAGCCCAGCTCGACCGCATCCACGACCAGCTCACCAAGGGCGAGGTGTACCGCGGGTTCCGCGTGCCCGCGGTGGCGGTGATCGGCGCCGTGGGGCTCTTCGCCGCCGCGGCGCAGCGGTGGGTGCTCCCCGCGGGGGTGCCCGCCGCGTTCGCGGGGTACTGGTCGGCGGTCGCCATGCTCGGCGGGTGCGTCGGGTTCGCGGCGGCGGTGCGGTCGTACCTGTTCCGCGAAGACGACTTCGAGCGGCGCCGCACCCGGCGCGTGATGGGGCAGTTCCTGCCGTGCCTGCTCGCCGGCGCGCTGGTCACGGTCGCGCTCGCCCGCACGGACGGCTTCGTGCCGCTGCTCCCCGGTCTGTGGGCGGTGCTGTTCGGACTCGGGTTCATCGCCGTGCGCCCACACATGCCGCGCGCGATCACGCTGCTCGGGACGGGTTACGTGTTCGCCGGCGCAATGCTGCTCGCGTGGCAGCCGCCGGAGCCGCCCGGGTGGTGCGTCGGCGGCGTCTTCGGCATCGGCCACCTGTTAACGGCGCTCGCGCTGCACTCCACGAAGGAATACCGAGATGAGTGACGCCGACAAAGAGCCCGACGGCGACGCGGGCCGGTTCGCCTACGACGGCCTCGACCCGGTGCTGCACTCGAAGGCCCGCATCGGCATCCTCACGGCCCTCGCGACGCACCCGGACGGGCTGTCGTTCTCGGACCTCGCGCGGCTGTGCAGCCTGACCGACGGGAACCTGAGCAAGCACCTCGAAATGCTGGCCCGTGAGGACGACGCCAAGCACCCGCTGGTGAAGATCACCAAGACATTCCAGGACCGCCGCCCGCTCACCACGGTGGTGATTACGACGAGCGGGCGGAAGCGGTTCCGCGAGTACCTGGCCCAGCTCGAGCGGGTGCTGCGCGACGCCGCCCAGGAGGCCGACGCCACCGACACCGCGGGCGGGCCCGCCCGCCCCGGGCTGGCCGGGGCGTAACGCGAAGGAGCCTCCATGCTCGTTCAAGTGCCCGGCACCGCGGAACCCGTTCCCACCTCGACCCGGTCGCCGGGGTCCGAGTGGCAGTGGGGGTGGGCGCTGGTGGTGCTGGCGAACCTGCCGATCCCGTTCGCCTTCGGCCTCGCCGTCACCGCGAAAGGCGGCTTCTTCGGAATGCTCGCGGGCATCGTGGCCCTGTGGTTGGCGGGCGCCGTGACGGTCGCGCGGGTGCCGTGGATACGACGGCCACTTGTCTCCAGCGCCGGAGTGTTCTCTTTATCACAGACCTTACCTATCGCACAATTCATGGCGGGTGGGGCGGCCCTTGAACTGTGCGCGCAGCGCGTGGCCCCACCGCCAGAAATGACTGAATGGATGGGCTTCCTTGTTACCGTCGTGACCGGCGGGTTGCTCCTCGCGACCGCGCTCGCGGGCGGCCTCTTCTTCCGGATGCTCGTTGCGGTGTTCGCAGGGCACCCGCACCGCCACCCGTCGTAGCGCTATTTGGTCCAGTGCGGGCTTTCGCCCGCTTCTTTTTTGGCTTTTAACTTTGCAACGCAAAGTATTCTGCACCGCTATTGGAGTAACACATGCGAAGTGCAATGCTGGAAGCTCTGGGCCTGAGTACCGAAGACGCCGCGACCGCTGTGCCCGTGAAACCGGTCGTGTGGACGTCCGAGGAGTGGGTCGCGTACTTCGAGCATAACGCGACCAACCTCATGCCGATTCCCTGGGGCGCGGGCGCCGGTGCAACGCGCGAGGAGTTGGCCGAGATCATCGAATCGCTGCGGGCGTGGCAGCTCGGCGAAACGTCCGACGGGGCGCGACTGACGCGGGCGGCCGAGCGGCACGCCGCCCAGACCTACGACCCCGCTTACGTCGAAGCGATCAGGCGGTTCATCGCGGAGGAGCAGCGCCACGGGGAAATGCTCGGCCGGTTCCTCGACCTCGCCGGCGTGCCGCGGAAGGGCCGCGATTGGGGCGACTCGATCTTCCGGCTGTTCCGCCACCTGCGGTTGCGAATGGAGGTGTGGACGACGGTGGTCGTCATGGTGGAGGTCCACGCAATGCTCTACTACGCGGCGGTGCGGCGCGCGACGGGCTCCGCGGTGCTGCGCCGCATCTGTCACCAGATCTTGCGGGACGAGGTGCCGCACCTGCGGTTCCAGTGCGAGCGGCTCGCGATCATTCACCGCAACCGCGGGCACGCGCTCCGCGCGCTCACGATGGGGGTTCAGCGGGTGCTGTTCGCCGGGGTAACGCTCGCGATCTGGGCGGGGCACCGGCGGGCGCTGCGGGCCGGCGGGTTGACGTTCCGGCGCTTCTGGGGCGGCGCGTGGGCGCAGATGGGGAAGGCGTGGCGGGCGATGGACCCGCGCGGGTACACGTGGCCGAAGGGGCGCGGAGGCTAAGAACGCACGGCGGAATGCGCCCGCTCGGGGTAACGCGGATGGCCCCACACAATACGTGTAACTACTAAAGCTCAACAGGAAAGGCCAAGAAGATTTTGACAGGATCAACAGGACAAACAGGATTTCAAATCCGATCTGTCTTCATCCGGTGAATCCTGTTAATCCTGTCAAAATTAGTCTTATGAGCATGCACCCAGCACAGATCGGAACGAATCCGTGACCGCCCATTCCGCCACACGTTTCAAGCACGTACACAAGGCTGTTTGTAACGTTTGAAAACGAGCCGCGACCGCCAGGAAGCGGTTTACGTGGCACCGCTCCCTGGCGGTCGCGGCTCGTCAAAAGTGCTGTATGTCCGCGGCCGTCTGCTTAGCTCCCCGCGTGGGCGGCCTTGACACGCGCGGCCGTCGCGACCGGATCGAACGGCCCGACGCGGCCGGCGACCACGTCCTCGTCCGCCTCGTCCAGCGGCGCACGCAGGTCGGCCTCCTTGCCGGCCTCGGACCGCTGGAGCATGCGCAGGCCGGCGGCAATCACCTCTTCCTGGGTTGCAAACTGGCCGGTCGCCAGTTGTGCGTTCACGATCCGCTCCAGCTCCGGAGTCAGCGTCACGGTCATGGCCGTTCTCCTCTTCGGTCCGTGTATTATCCCTGCCGCTGTTTCCTGGTCAAACCGAGTTCCGGCCATGCCGACTTACGCCTGCGATCTGGCCGCCGTTCGCGCCGCCGCCGAGCGCCTCAAGGGGGCCGCCCACCGCACCCCGGTGATGACGAGTGCGACCCTCGACCGCCTCGCGGGCCGGCGGCTGTTCTTCAAGTGCGAGAACCTCCAGAAGGTCGGGGCGTTCAAGTACCGCGGCGCCGCCAACGCGGTGCGCAAGCTGTCCGACGCCGACGCCGCAAAGGGCGTGGTCACGCACTCCAGCGGCAACCACGCGCAGGCGCTCGCCCTGGCGGCCCGCGAGCGCGGCGTGCCGGCGTACATCGTCATGCCGAAGACCGCCCCGGCGGTGAAGCGGGCGGCGGTGGAGGGCTACGGCGGGCAGGTGACGCTCTGCGAACCGAACCTCGCCGACCGCGAGCGCGCGGCGAACGAACTGGTCGCGCGGACCGGGGCCGCCCTGATCCCGCCGTTCGACCACCCCGACGTGATCGCCGGCCAGGGGACGGTCGCACTCGAACTGCTCGAAGACGTGCCGGACCTGGACGCGATGGTCGTGTGCCTGGGTGGCGGCGGGTTGGTCTCGGGGTGCGCGATCGCCGCGACCGGCGTAAAGCCCGGAACCCGCGTGTTCGGGGCCGAGCCGCTCGGGGCGGACGACGCCGCCCGCTCGAAGGCGGCCGGGGAGTGGCTCCCGCAAACCGGCCCGAACACCATCGCCGACGGGCTGCTCACGAGCACCGGTCAGTTGACGTGGCCGGTGATCCGCGACCTCGTGGAGCGCGTCTTCACCGTGTCGGACGACGAGATCCGCGCCGCGATGCGGCTGGTGTGGGAGCGCATGAAGCTGATCGTGGAACCGAGCGGGGCGGTGGGCGCCGCGGTGGCGCTGAGCGAGGCGTTTAAGTCACTTCCGGGACTGGCGAAGGTCGGCGTGGTGTTCAGCGGCGGGAACGTGAACCTCGACAAGCTGTGGTGGTAACCCCGGGCGCGGGCCGGTCACTTGGTCAGTTCGAGCCACAGTTGGTGCGATTCCATTCGCGCGTTCGCCCAGGCGGCCCACACCAGCGACCGAGCTAGGCCGCCGCTCCCGTCGAGCGCGAGCAGCCATTCGAGCGCCGCCGCCTGAGCGGTGGCGAACCGGCCCACCCGCGCGAACTGTTTGTCCAGCGGGGGCGCGCCGACCGACTCGCGCGGCGTCGCCGCGGCCACCTCCTCGGCGACGGCCTTGAGCGCCAGCACCTTCGCGCGCGCCGCCGCACGCTGCTGCGGCGGCGCGTCCGGGGAGCGGCGCAGGGCCAGCAGCTCGCGCTCCTCGGGCAGCAGTTTCACAAGCGTGCGGCTCCTCGTGATGCCGTTCGGGTCGGCCGGCATCAGTCGCGCCAGCCGCGGCCCGATCTGGCGGGCGTAGGTCTCGTGGGCGGCGGCCAACCGCTCCCCGCCCTCCGTCACACTGCGCTCGGCCGCGAGCTGCTGCCGGAGCTTCCGCCAGCCGGGGAGCCCCTCCGCCCCCATCGCGCCGGCCACCCCGGCCACGCAGAGCGCGGGCAGCATCGTCAGCAGCATCCACGCCCCCAGCCGCCGCGGGCGGTCGCCGAACCGCGCCGCGTTCAACAGCCCGGCGGTCAGCAGCCCGGCCAGCCCGCCGCCGAGGTGCCCCTCCCAGCTCACGTTCGGCAGGAAGCTCACCGCCCCGTTCAGCAGGAACACCACCATGAGCCGCCGGAACCAGTCGGCCGCCACGTCCGTGGGGAGCCGGTCGCGGAACGTGTGCAGCCACACGAACAGCGACATCTGCACGCCCCAGATGGCCCCGGACGCGCCCGCGAGCAGCGCGTTGGGCTGGAGCGCCATCGCCAGCGCGCTGCCGGCCAGGCCCGATATCGTATAGATGAGCAGCAGCCGCCAGCGGCCCCAGAGCAGTTCCGCCAGCGGCCCCATCATCGCGAGCGCGAACAGGTTCCCCAGCAGGTGCAGCGCGCCGACGTGGACGAAGCAGCACGTGAACAGCCGCCACCACTCGCCCGCGAGCAGGTCCATCCCGCTGACCGCCCCGAACCGGTGCAGCACCTCGGGGTGCCCCTCGCTCAGGCTGCGCGAGAGCGTCAGCCCCCAGCGGATGCCCCACACCGCGCAGATGAAGAACCACACCGCGTTCGCCATCAGCAGGGCGGGCACCACGACCGGCGGGCGCGTCGCACCGTCTTCGACGCCGACGGCCGGGTGGCCGAGGTCGGCCGGTTCCGCCGTCGCGTCCTCTTCCGCCGGGGCGGCCTGCGCCGCGACGGCGGAGGCCGGTACCCCCTGGCTCAGGCGCTCCAGCGCGCCGGCGTCCGCAACGGTGATCTTCCCGGCGGGCGTCAGCGCGAACCCCTGGCCCACCCCGCGGACCCACTCCGTCGCCAGAACCAGCCCCGCGAGCCGGAGCTCGGACAGGGGCTCGTCGAGGCTGTCGCGCGAGGTGCCACTTTCGGCCGCGAACCGGCCCGGGAACCACGGGCCGGGGGTGCTCGCGATCTGGAGCAGAACGAGCACCGCCGTCGGGGCCGCGGGAACCGGTGCGGGCGCGGCGGCGGGCGGCACCACCAAGCCGACCTGAATCGGCATGGGGGTTTCGTCGACGTTCGCGGGAGTTTGGGTCTCGTGTCCCGGTTCCATAGCTGGCATTATGTGTGCTTCCGCGCGGCCTGTCGATGCGGACCTTTTCAAATTCGCCCGGTGAACGCCTTTGCACCAGACGCAAACGATTCCAGAATGGTTAGCCGTTAGCGACGAGGTACGGGCGGCGGTCGCGGCCGGCGGCCCGGTGGTCGCGCTCGAGTCCACGCTGATCGCCCACGGGCTCCCCTACCCGGTCAACCTCGAAACGGCCCGCGCGGCCGAGCGCGCGTGCCGCGCGGTGGGGGCGACGCCGGCGACGATCGCGGTCCTCGGCGGCCGGCCGACGGTGGGCCTCTCGGGCGCCCAACTCGAGGCCCTCGCGACGCTCCCGTGTGTGCGAAAGGCGGGCCGGCGCGACCTCGGCGCCGCGGTCGCGCTCGGGCACCACGCCGCGACCACCGTTTCCGCCACGATGGCGCTCGCGCACGCCGCCGGCGTCCGGGTGTTCGCCACCGGCGGGTTGGGGGGCGCGCACCGGGAGGCGGAGCCGTTCGACATCTCCGCCGACCTCACCGAACTGGCGCGCACGCCGGTGCTGGTGGTGTGCAGCGGGGCGAAGAGCATCCTCCACCTGCCGCGCACGATCGAGATCCTGGAGACGCTCGGCGTGCCGGTGGTCGGTTACCGCACGGACGCGTTCCCGGCGTTCTACGTGGGCGACCACGCCCCGCCGCTGCCGGTGTCCGCGCGGGTCGATTCTCCGGGCGAAGCGGCCGACCTGTTCGCGGCGCACGTGCGCATGGGCGGCGCGGGCGCCGTTCTCGCGCAGCCGTGCCCGGCCGATGTCGCGGTGCCCGCGGAAGAGTTCGACCGGTGGCTCACCGAGGCGAGTCGCGAGGCGGGTGCCGCGGGTGTGACCGGGGCGAAGGTGACGCCGTTCCTGTTGTCGCGCCTCGCGGCCCTGAGCGGCGGGCGGACGCTGGCGGCCAACCAAGCGCTGATCGTGGCCAACGCCCGGCTGGCGGCCGAAGTCGCCGCGGCGCGGTCAGTCGCGCAGTAGCAGCGGCCGGCGCTCGGCAACCGTCAGCTCGCCCCCGACCACGTCGGCCCGGGCCGCCGCGCGTTCGGCACCGGCCGCGTGCCGGTTGCCGGCGCGCTCGTGGGCCTCGGCCAGGTACACGAGCACGCGGGCGTCGCCGGGCTTGCGGGCCTTCGCCTCGGTCAGCGCGGCGAGCGCCTTGCACAGCAGCTCCTCGCAGAACGCCGCGTCCCGGGCCTTCGCCCCGTCCTGCTCCCGCACGAGCAGCAGCAGCCCCACGCCGCGGTGGAACGGTTCGGCGAACCGGTCCCCGGTGCGCATCGCGATCTCGCGCAACTTGATGTGCGCGGTGACCAGGTGCGGGTACAGGGCCGGCGGGCCGGCCTGTGCGTCGGCGGCGAACCGCTCGTAGTGCCCCCGGGCGTCTGTAACACGGTCGGCCTGAAAGTACAACTCCGCAAGCTGGAGCCGGAACAGGTGCTGGTCCGCGTGCCGGCTCACGTAGGTCTCGAGGTGCCCCGCGGCCCCCAGGTGATCGGCCCGCTCCAGGCACTGCGCGACCAGGGCGAGTTGGTCCTCTTCCGGCGGGTCTTGTGCGACCGCGGACTTTGCGGACGCGCGAAGCACCTCGGCCGCCGTTTTCGGCACGTCCGGGGGCCGGCCGACGACGCGCACCGGTGCCGTGACGGGCGGCGGCTGCTTCGGCGGGTCGGGGGGCGCCGGGGCGTGCAGCGACTCACACCCGACAATCACTCCGAGCAGAACGAATCCTAGTGCCACCCGCATTGCAGCCCTCCGGTCGGCACCGGAGGAATCGACTGCGCGGTTTGTGCGAACCGACACGATCTGGAGAACGGGGCGAAGTCGCGAGCGAAGGTGGGTAATTTCTGCGTGTCGTTCCGCTCGTGCCGAGCGGGTCCGAACCGCCGCACGTGGCGAGGAAGTGATACCTAATCGGGTCGAGTCGTGCCGGCGCCGGAGCGCGGGCCTCTGGCCCGATGGTATGCGCGGGAAGTGAGCCCCAGGTCCCGCAGAGCCGAACCGAACCGCCAACGTCAAGCGGGCCAGAGGCCCGCGCTCCGGCGCCGGCCACAACACCGCCGCACATCAACCAGATCGGGCATGCGTCCGGCGCGCGAGTCGTTCGGACGGGACGCGGTCTCGGTACCGGCTCACTCGCCGCTCAGGTCCTCGCCGAGCTTGGCCAGCGCCTCGCCCTCGATCTGGCGCACCCGCTCGCGGGTGAGGCCGAGGCACTCGCCGATCTCCTTGAGGGTCTTGGGCTCCTCGTCGTTGAGCCCGAACCGCATCCGCAGCACCGTCGCCTCGCGCTGGTCCATCTTCTCCAGCAGGATCAGCACCTGCTTCAGGTCGTCGGTTTCGACCATCTCGGTGTCGGGCGTCTTGGCCCGGTTGTCCATCAGCATCTCTTCGATGCTCCAGCCCTGGTCGCCCTGGTCCGCCTGCGGGGCGGCGTTGTACACCCGGATGGCCTTCTTGATGATCGCGAGCTTCTTCTTCGGCAGCCCGAGCAGCTTGCCCACCTCCTCGTGGGTGGGCGCGCGGCCCAGCTCGTCGCTGAGCTTGTTGGTGGCCCGGCGCCACTTGGCGAGCAGCTCGACCATGTAGGCCGGGATGCGGATCGTCTTCGCGGTGTTCACCAGCGCCCGCTTGATGCTCTGCTTGATCCAGTAGCTGGCGTAGGTGCTGAACCGCGTGTTCATCGTCGGGTCGAACCCCTCCACCGCCCGCAGCAGGCCGAGGTTGCCCTCCTCGATGAGGTCCTGGAGGGCGAGCCCCTTGCCGGTGTACCCGCGGGCGATGTTGACCACCAGGCGCAGGTTGGCGCGGACCATCCGGTCGCGGGCCTCGGTGTCGCCCTGGGCGATGGCCCGGGCCAGCGACTTCTCCTGATCGGCGGTGAGCAGGGCCGTTTCGTTGATCTCGCGCAGGTACGTTTCCAGCGGGGACTGGACTACGTCCGGGCGGTAGCGGCGGAGTCGCGACATGGTAACGAGCATCCTGTCTGCAAAAGGTCCGATTCGGTCGCGGTCGTCGAGCGAGTCCGCAGCCACCTACCGGTAGCGAGCCGGGTCGGGAACCGCCGCGTGCGCCGTTACTCGCCCACGGACGAACCCGCAGGGACGTATCGACCGCTGAAACGATAACCTGGATCGGCGCGCGGGTGGAACGCCCAAGTAAGGGGGATTTCGGGCGTCGTCGAGCGAACCAAAACCACAACCCGACCGCCGCAACAAATCGCTACAGCCGGCAGGCGCCGCGGAACCCACACTGTCGGAGCGCGGGGCGGGCAAAACCCGAGACGGGAGGGAATTGCGACCGCACCGGACGTACAACTCGCGCCGACGCAACGAAACCGTTGCCCTGTTCCGGGCGGGCGTCCACTTGGCAACTAGCACAACCTACTCATCGACCAACGATTTAAAAACCCTCAAAGCCCGAAAAAGTCGCCGAAACCGCTTCGGTTCGTGCGGCGTTCAAGGCCCGGTCACAGGTTTGCAACCGGTATAAAAACACCCCGGCCCCGGGTATTCGCCGGGGCCGGGGTCAACGGATTCCGTATTTCCGCACCGCGGGCGGACGGCCCGCGGATCGGGGAACTCAGCTCTTGTCGCCGGGGAGTTGGAACAGCGGCCCGGCCGAGCCCATGCCGCCGCGCAGCCCTTCGCGCGGCTGCTCCTTCTCCTTGCCGCCGCCGCCGCCTTCCTTCTTGGCTTCCTTCTCGCGGGTGGCCTTCGCCCGCTCTTCCATCGCCTTCTCGGCCTCCGGCCCCTCGATCGGCAGGTCCGGCACGTCGTCCGGGACGGTGTTGTCGTCCACGTTCTTCATGCTCAGGCCGATCTTGCGGTCCTTCGCGTCCACGCGGAGCACCTTCACGTCGACCTCGTCGCCGACCTTCACCACCTCTTCCGGCGACTCGACCTTGGCGTCGGTCAGTTCGGAGATGTGGAGCAGCCCCTCCAGGCCCTCTTCCAGTTGGACGAAGACGCCGAAGTTGGTGAGCTTGGTGACCTTACCGCGGACCTTCTGGCCCGGCATGTAGCGGGCCGGGATGTCGGTCTCCCACGGGTCGTTGCCCATCTGCTTGAGGCCCAGCGCGACCCGCTTGCGCTCCTGGTCCACGCTCAGCACCACGCAGGTGAGCTTCTGGCCCTTCTGGACCACCTCGGACGGGTTCGACACCTTGCGCACGTAGCTCATGTCGCTGACGTGCAGCAGGCCGTCGATGCCCTCCTCGATCTCGATGAAGGCGCCGTAGTTGGTGAGGTTCCGCACCACGCCGGTGATGACCGTGCCGGTCGGGTACTTCTTGGCCACCTCGCCCCACGGGTTGCTCTGGCACTGCTTCATGCCGAGCGAGATTTCCTTCTTGTCGTGGTTGATGTTCAGCACCTGAACCTCAACCTTGTCGCCGATCTGGACGATCTCCTTGGGGTCGGCGATCCGCTTGATCCACGACATCTCGGAGATGTGGACCAGCCCCTCGATGCCCGGCTCGAGCTTCACGAACGCCCCGTAGGGCATGATGTTGACCACTTCCCCGGTGTGGCGGCTGTTGATCGGGTACTTGGCCTCGATGTTCTGCCACGGGCTCGGGGTCTTGTGCTTCAGCGACAGCGCGATCTTTTCCTTCTCGCGGTCGATGTGGAGGATGTACACCTCCAGCGTCTGGTCGATCTGCACCACGTCGCGCGGGTTGGTCACGCGGTGCCAGCCCATGTCGGTGATGTGCAGAAGGCCGTCGATGCCGCCGAGGTCCACGAACGCGCCGAACTCGGCGATGTTCTTGACCACGCCGGTGCGGATCTGGCCGACCTCGAGCTCGCCGAGGAGCTTGTCCTTCTGGATCTTGCGGCGGTCCTCGATGAGCTTGCGGCGGCTCACCACGATGTTGCGCCGCTGCTCGTCGATCTTCAGGATCACGCACTCGATGGTGCGCTCGATGTACTCGTCGATGCTCTGCGGGCGGCGGATGTCCACCTGCGAGGCCGGCAGGAACACGTTGACGCCGATGTTGACGAGCAGCCCGCCCTTGATCTTCTTGAGCACCTTCCCGGCGACCACGTCGCCTTCCTTGTGCTTGGCGAGGACCGCGTTCCACTCCTTCTGCCGCTTCGCCTTGCGGTAGGACAGTTGGATGGTGCCGTCTTCGCTCTCGGCGGTTTCGAGCAGCACCTCGACCGTGTCGCCCGGCTTGGGCGGCGGGGTGTCGGCGCCGTCCTCCTTCCACTCGTCCAGCTTGATGATGCCTTCGGACTTGTAGCCGATGTCGATGACGACGTCGTCGCCGCGGATCTCGAGGACCTTACCGGAAACGATCTTGTTCGCTTCGTAGTCCTGGTCCTCGCGGCCCACCCAGGCCGCGATCTCCTGGGTGAAGATGTCGTCCAGGCCCTCAATGTCTTCGTCGTGGGCTTCGAACTGGCGGAGAAGGTTGCGGTTGACCATAGTTTGGGGAAGGCGGTCGGCCCGAGCGGTCCGGTACGGAGCGGCAGGGACAGGGTTGAAGGTTGCCCCATTCCCGGCGCGCGAAACGCTGCGCGCGTCACACGGAAATGAAGTTTGGGAATTGTATCGACCGTTCGGAATTCGCGACAGGGGGCTTTGATAAAGGATGAAAGATCACGGGCGACGAACGAACCCGAAACCGTGGGAGCAGTAACCCGCGGCGGACGTTTCCGGTATGATTCAGCCGTCATCCTTCACCCGAACTTCCCCATGAACCCGATCCAGTTACTGAAGTTCGCGCTCGGCGGCCTGTGGCGCCAGAAGGTGCGCACCGCGCTCACGCTCATCGGCGTGACGGTGGGCACCTGCGCCCTGGCGTTCAGCATCGCCCTGGGGCTCGGGCTGCGGGCGTTCATCGACACGGAGTTCCAGGGCCGCGACGACTTCTGGCGCGTCCTCGTGCGGGTGGACGAGCCGCCGCCCGACGAGAGCACCATCCCGCCCGAAAAGGTCGCGGTTCAGGGGGCCATGTCGGACGAGCGGCGGGCGCGCATCCGCGAGGGGCTGGTGGACCGGTACCAGAGCAAGAAGGCCCCGAAAGCGCTCTCGCTGCTGACGCGCGAGAAGCTGGACGCGATCGCGGCCATCCCAAGCGTGTCCGAGGTGCGCACGTTCCGCACCGGCGAGGGGCGGCTGTGGGGCGGCACCGCCGACAAGCCCGCCCCGGTGTTCGTGACCAGCGGGCGGCTCGACGACCTCGCGCCGCGACTCATCGCCGGCCGGTTGCCTTCTTCCCCGGAGGCGGACGAGATCGTCGTGTCGGAGTTCGCGCTGTACCTCCTCGGCGTTCACGACGATGCGGACCTCGCGAGCGCGCTCGGCCGACCGGTGCGGCTCGAAGTGGGGGGGGGTGAGGAACAGCTCGTCGCTGGCACTGGCCCGGGCGCTGCTCGGGCAGCGCCCGCCGGAAGAGCTGACCCTGTCTCAGCTTCTGGTGCTGGAGAAGCTCCGCACGAACCTGCCCAACAAACTCGGCGCGTTCAACCTGAGCGCCGCCGAACAGGCGGAACTGAAAAAGCTCCTCGAACCGCCCGCGGAGCCGACCGACGAGCGCCCGGGCGAGTCTGGGAAGACCGCGACCGCGACGTTCCGCATTTGCGGCGTGGTGTCGCGCCTCACCCGGGTCGAGCGCAAGAAGCTCACCCCGCTCGACGCCTGGGAGTTGGGACAGGGGGACGCATTCCTCCCGCCGGCGACAGGCGACCGTCTGTTCCAGCAACTCCCGTGGCACAAGGAAGGCGGGTTCATGTCGGCGGACGTGCGCGTCACGCCCGGCGGGGACCTGCCGACCGTGGTCAAGCGGGTGGAAGATCTGGGGTTCCGCACGCACAGCGGGGCGAAGTGGTTCGCGGCGGCGAAGCGCGAGGTCACGCTGATCGCGGCGGGCCTGAACCTGTTCGCGTTCATCGCCCTGTTCGTGGCCGCCGTCGGGATCACCAACACGCTGGTCACGAGCGTCGTGGAGCGGACGAAGGAGATCGGCGTCCTGCGGGCGGTGGGGGCGACCCGTGGGCAGGTCATGGGGCTGTTCCTGTCGGAGGGCGCGCTGATCGGCGTGTTCGGTGCGGCGGCGGGGCTCGCGCTGGCGCGCGGGCTGGCGGCCTGGGCCGACGGGTGGGTGCAAGGGCTGATCGCCGGGCAGATGGATGGGCAAAAGATGCTCTCCACCACGATCTTCGTGTTCCCGGCGTGGCTGTGGGTCAGTTCGGTGGCGTTCGCGGTCGGCGTGACGACGCTGGCGGCCCTGTACCCGGCCCGCCGCGCGGCTCAAATTCACCCTATCGAAGCGCTGCGCTACGGGTAGCCCTCGACGGAATACGGTAACGCATGACGGAGCGAGGCCCACTCGGAGGGGCCTCGGCCAACCCGAGAAGAGCAAGGAATATTTTGACAGGATCGACAGGATAAACAGGATTTTGAATCCATCGATCTCCATCCTGTTTATCCTGTCGATCCTGTCAAAACCTGTCTTCGTAAAGGTGTGGCCCGCTTGGCCTGAAACGAAGCTGGGATCAGCGGCCCTTCGCCCGAGGTGTTGAGGAGCGAGCGGAACGGCCATAAGTCACCGGTTCCCGTTACGCGGCCGGTCTCACGCCACGAGCCGCTGCTCCGCCTGCTCGGCCAGCTTGATCGTACTCAGCCCGCCCCGCTCGGTCGCCACGTCCACCACCTTCAGCCGGGTGCCGGGGGCGAGGACGAATTCCTCTTCACCGGTGAACGCCGAGAAGGCGCGAATGCCGACCGCCGTGACCGGCGCGACCTCGAACAGCGTCCGCCGGCCCCGCGAGCCGAGGAACGCCCGCGCCACCCCCAACTCCGACGTGCAAGACGACACGCCCCACCACGTCACCACCCGGCCGACCGGGTACTGGCCCCGGAGGTCGAGCGGCACCCCGCGCCACAGGCTCGCGCGCCGCTGCGGCAGCCGCGCGACGGCCGAGAATAACAGTCGCAGGTAGTCGTGGTACGGCGCGACGACCGCCCGGTCGGGGTTCCGCAGCGCGGCGTTGATTTGCCGGTAGAAGGCCGATTCGCACGTGTACAGGTGAACGGCCGCGATCTCGTCGGCGGTCAGCCCGTGGGCGCCGGCCCCGCCCGCGCGGCGGCCCGCGAACTCTTGTGCCCGCCGGAAGTAGTCGTCCAGCCCGCGCAGCGCCGTTCCGACCCCCGCCGCCGCGTCGGCGAAGCTCGGGGGCGGTCCCCCGAGCAGCCCGGTGATGGCCGGCAGTTCGGCCAGCCCTTCGTCCTTAACGCTCTGCAACCGCTCCAGGTACAGCTTGTGGAGTTCCATCGTGGACGTGATGAACGCGCCCATCCGCGCAGCGGTTTCGTCCGCGGGCGCGTCGGCCGCAACCGAGGCGGGCCGGTCCCAGCCGACGCTCGGGAGCCAGTCGACGGGTTCGGCCCCGAGCGCGCGGAGGGCGTCGTTGACGTCGCCGAAGTGGTCGCCGTTGCAAAAGACGTCGCCCTGGGCGGCGGGGTTGGCGTGGTCGATGTGCCGCACCTTCACGTCCGGGTAGTGCCGCTGGAGCCGCAGCACCACTTCTTTCAGGCTGCGGGCGTGCTGCCCCCACCACACGAACACCACCCCGCGGTCCGACGCCGCGGCCGACTGCTTGGCGCGCAGGATGTGGTCCACCACCTTCTCGACGACGGGCCGCCAGAACGCGGTGTGCTGGTCGGTGGCGAGCGCGCCGTCGGCGCTGGCGGTGAGCGCGGCGTTGAGCAGCAGCACGCCCTGGGTGAGCATCGCCTGGAACCAGCCGGGCGGCTGGACGGTGTCGTGCTTCTTGAGCAGCGCACGGATGTCGGCGATCGGCGTGGCCTTGGGGATCTTGTGCTTCCACATCGCCGCTGCCTTGATGATGCAGCGGATGGTGATGACCTTGCCGAACTGGCTGTCCGCCCAGTTGCCGAACGCGTTGTCGAACATGGCGATGCCGGTGGCGCTCTCGGCCCGCGGGTATGGGTTCTGTCCGAACACCACCACTTTCCACTTGTGCGGCGGGTTGGGCTTGAGCGCCTGAAAGGTCAGTTCGCGGACCGGGACGACCTGTTGCCCGCGCTTCGGACCGATGAACGTGTGGGCGGCGGACTGCGACTCGATCACCGGCTTGAGAACGGGCAACCAGTCTTCGCCCCCGCCGGCGAACAGTTCGGCCAGCGCGAGCGGGTCGTTCGGTGGGGCGGGTGCGGGGGGCGTGTCGGCGCTCATTTCTGGGGCTCCTGAGTTGGTGGGTATTGTGCCACCGGCGGCCCGGCGTCGCGATGTCGGGTGGGCCGTCGCGCGCGTGCGCCCCGGCTGCAACCGACCTGCCGCCCCACACCCTGGCGCGGTACCGTTTCCGCACCAAATCCGTCTTCAACCCGGTTCCGCGAAGGGGCATATGACCACTTCTCAACTGCCCGCACTGAAGGTCGTTCTGGTGGACGTCAACCGA
The DNA here is from genome assembly GCF_034097035.1 of Gemmata algarum. Lineage (NCBI taxonomy): Bacteria > Pseudomonadati > Planctomycetota > Planctomycetia > Gemmatales > Gemmataceae > Gemmata > Gemmata algarum. The sequence continues at coordinate 75,842 of NZ_JAXBLV010000002.1, read as the reverse complement.
GCCGTTACCGACGCCTGGGAAGCCGTGTTCGCAGACGTGCCCAATGTCGAAATCGTCCGCGGGTCGATCACCGCCCGCCGCACGGACGCCTGGGTCACGCCCACCAACTCACTGGGGCGGATGGACGGCGGGGTGGATGCGGCCGTGAATCGCCACTTCCGCGGGCGCATTCAGGCACTGGTTCAGGACGAGATCGCGAAACGGTACGGCGGAACGATGCCGGTGGGCGCGGCGACGTGCGTGCCGACCGGCGGGCTCCGCCCGCGGTTCCTGATTTCCACCCCCACAATGGTGCAGTCCGCCCAGGACATCAGTGACACGTTGAACGTGGCTCTGGCGTGCGCGGCTGCCTTTCAGGCGGTCCACATGCAGAACGCGAAGGAACCGGGGAGCATCGAGTCCTTGGCGCTGCCCGGGCTCGGCGCCGCGACCGGCCGGGTGCCGCCGCGGGTGTGCGCCAACCTGATGTGGACCGCCTTCACCCTGTTCAGCGAGTACGTGTTCAGGGACTACGACACCCTGCGCACGGCGGTGTTGAGCCAGCTCGGCGGACACGACCTGGAAGGGGAAGAGCCGATTCGCGTGTCCGTCCCGAAAGAGTTGGACGCGCAACCGTTCGTCGTCGGGCCGAACGCGAACTGGTGAGGCGGTGCCACTCGGGCGAAGTGACTTCGCCCGTCCGCGTTGAAGGCGCTCCGGATAAGATGTGCGAAGCGCCCCCGAACGAGGAACCGCCATGAAATCGCGCACCGAGTACCTGACGTTCAACCTGCCGACGAAGATGGGGTTCCTGAACATCACCCCGCAGGTCGAGGACGCGATCCGCAAAAGCGGCGTGTCGGAGGGGCTGGTGCTGGTGAACTCGATGCACATCACCGCCAGCGTGTTCATCAACGACGACGAGCGCGGGCTGCACCGCGACTTCGGGGTGTGGCTCGAAGAGCTGGCCCCGTTCAACCCGGACCCGAACCACTACCACCACAACCGCACCGGCGAGGACAACGCCGACGCCCACCTCAAGCGGCAAATCATGGGCCGCGAGGTGGTCGTCGCGATCACGAAGGGCAAGCTCGACTTCGGCCCGTGGGAGCAGATCTTCTACGGCGAGTTCGACGGCCACCGCCCCAAGCGGGTGCTGGTCAAGATCATCGGGGAGTGAACAACGAATTGCCCCTTCCGCGAGCGACCTCATGCCGCAGCGACTTAGCGATGTGCCGATGTCCGAACTGGTTCCAGAGACACAGCAGTGGAACGGCGGTCACGGCATCGACCTCTTGACGTGGTTCGGTTGCGTCGGGAGCATCGAGCACGCCATCGCCTATGGCGAGTTGTTTTGGCCGGATTTCGTGGAGTATGACGGCTGCGTCCTGTTCGCCGGGTTCAACGAAGCCAGCTACCGGGGGTTCATGTCTCAAACGGGCGACGACCGCCGGGCAGTCGAGGCGGTGATGAACCACCGACACATCATTGACATCTTCTCGGGGTCGGGACAGGAGCCGACCCGCCATCAGGTGGTTTACCTCGGTCGCCTGCTCCGTGAGATGTGGACAGCAAAATTGCGCCAAAACTTCCCGACGAAGACCGTTGTGGTCAGCTTTCCTGAAGAACCGTCGGAGCGGCTTCTGGATTACGAGATCACCTTCTACCAAACCGAGCAATAGCCGTGCAGTCGTCCCCAAAAGGTCGGGAACTCCATTGGGGGCTGACGTTCCCATAAAAGGCCCGAACAGTTCGATACCCGCGGGGAGCGCCACAACAAGCTCTCTGTCCGGAGACGGCCCCCAATTAAAAGCGAGGTTTGGTCGAGATCACAGGGAGTAAGCTGAGGGAGGAGCGACAGATGAAAGCAAAGTTCCCCGGCTTCAAGAAGTGCGTGGCAATGATGAGGGCGCGTGACCCGGCGACGCAGGAGGACGGGTTTCACTGGCTCCGACCGCACGCTGGCGAGCATGTTCACGAACTCATCGGGGAGTTCGGCCAGGAGAAGGACCACGGCCTCCGGTGCTGGCTGCTCGAACTCATTGGCCTCGCCAAGTCACCCGCCGCCTTCGAGTTCCTCGCCGGACAACTTCGGAGTGCCGACGAGCGGTTCCGGTTCTGGGCGATCTCGGGGCTGAAGAATCTCGACACCAAGGAAGCCCGGACGCTTCTTTGGGAAGCCCGCTCCTACACCTTCGGGTCGCCGGCGGAAACGGAAACGTTCCGCTCGGAACTCGAAGCCGTCTTGAAGCAGCAATCGTAGCGGCAGTACTCCAGAGCCGCCGTACCAAAGGTCATCAGGGAGTCCCCACTGCCCGCGAACCCCGGAGCCGTGCGGCAAGTCATTCGCACCGAACCGAGACCGGAGGCATTCGGTCATGAATGACGAACAGGCGCTGCTGGCGGCAATCCAATCGCACCCGGACGAGGACGCCCCGCGCCTTGCTTACGCGGACTGGCTCGACGAACACGCGCGTTCCGAAGCCGACCGCGCCAGGGCCGAGTTCATCCGCACGCAGATCGAAAGCGCTCGCCTCCCCGCAGATGACGACTACCGTGCCGAGTTGGAAGCTCGCGCCGAGAAACTGCTACACGCTCACCAGCGTGATTGGCTCCCCCCGGACCCCGTCTGGCTTGCTCTGTTCTACAAATGGCAGCGCGGGTTCGTCGCCGCCCTCGACCCATGCTCGCGAGGCGTCTTCAACGGTGAAAACCATCTAAAAGACCTTGCCGCGTTCCCACTCGCCGAAGAGCTTAACCTCAGCTTTTACGTGGCCGACGCAGAATTCCGTCACATGCCCGATCTTCCTAATCTGCGGTCGCTCGACATCGGCGGGAACGCGCGGATCACCGCGGATTCGGTCCGGCGCATCGGTCGGTGGCGAACGCTCCGTCGGCTCTCCCTCACCGGCGATACCATCACCGATGCCGCTCTACCACATCTAGCGCAGCTTAACGGGCTCGAAGAACTGGATCTGAGCTACACCCGCATAACGGATGAGGGATTACAGCACCTTGCCCCACTCACCGCGCTGCGCGCGCTCAACCTCAGCCGCACCGCTCTCACCGCACGCGGGTTGCGCACGGTAGCGGCACTGCCACGCCTGCGCAAACTGATACTCCGGGATATGCCTTTGGGCGCCGCCGAGCTAAACGAGTTGACCCGAATGCCGGCGCTGGAGGAACTCGATCTGTGGGACGATTTCCCGAATCGACAACTTGATGCCGCGTTTCTCGCTCCGCTGGAAGATGTACCCGCACTTCACTCCCTTGCGCTCAACGGTTGGGGTGATCCGAGTTGGACAGTACCCGAACGCCTCCTATCGCTCCGACGGTTGCGCGGGTTGGAAGAGTTGAAGACCTGGGATCTTGAACTCGGGAACGATGGGCTGGCGGCGGTATGCGAGCTACCACGCCTCGCGCGGCTCCATTACGCCGGCCACTTGGTGACCGGTGGGCTCCACGTACTCGCTGGGGTACCGGGGTTGTTAGCACTGAAACTGGATTGCACCGGAATCACAGACAACGAATTTACGTGCCTTGGTGTGCTGCAATCCCTTCGGTGGCTTGATTTGTCAAACAGCCCAATCACGGACGCCGGTTTGAAATACTTGGAAGCATTACCCGCCCTGCTCACTCTCATCCTCGATCACACCAGTATTTCCGATAGCGGACTCCACGCGATCAAGCTGCCTTCCCTGCGCCGGTTCAGCGCACGGGGAACGTCCGTCACCCAGGATGGGGCCTGGAACCGGCGGGCGGCGTGGGCGCCAGGGCTCCGTGATGCGTGCGGAGAGGGATGGTCCGTCGGCTCGCCGTCGTGGGCGCGCGGCGAGCGGTCGTGGTGAACGCTCCCCGCGCCTACGAATCCCGCACAGGGCTTCCGCCCTGTGCTACGTCCGGCGACCCCTCCGGGGTGCAAGACCAAGGCAAAAGAGTAAAGTCAAAAGGCAAAAAGGATGCAGCACTTTGCCGTTACACTTTCGCCTTTCAACTTGTTCTCCGCCCCGGAGGGGCCGGCGGACGTAGCACAGGGCGGAAGCCCTGTGCCACCAGCCCATCACACCGGCGTGGCCCCCGCCGGCGGGCGGTACAGCTTGAGCCCGTGCCCGCACACCTCCACCCCGCCCACGAGTTCGCTGCACAGGTCGCGCAGCGCCTTCCACAGCGCCGCCGACTCGTAGTGCTCCACCTCCGCCGGGATGTGGTCCAGCAGCGCCCGCGAACACAATACCACGAGCCGGTCCTGAACGCGCGAGAACGCCACGTTCGCCCGGTTCAGGTTCAGCACGAACCCCGCGTTGGCCGCGACCGCGGTGGGGTCGCTCACCGTGCCAGACACAATCACCGTCGGGCGCTCGCCGCCCTGGAGCCGTTCCACGGTGTCGATCACCCCGACCGCGCCGCCCGGCGCCGTGTGCGCCGCCAGTCGCGTCGCCAGCAGGCTCCGCTGTGCCCGGTGCGGAGTGATGACCGCCACCGAACCCGCCGGCAGTGGCGGCGCCGCAGCCAGTAGCGCCTCGATCGCGGAAACTTCAACCTGGTTGCTGCGCCGCGAACCGGCCTCGTCGTGGATCGCGAGGAACAGCCCCACGTTCCAGCGCCACACCTCCGACCACACGCCCCCGCACCCCTCTGCGCCGGCAACGGGCGCGCGTGGCAACCCCGCGAGTTCGATGCGGTCCTTGCGGTAGATGCGCCCGATCAGCTCGCGCACGACGGGCGGAAGCCGGAACGTGAGCCGCAGCCCGGACCACATCGCGCCGCCCGCCGGCACGTGAGCGTCGATGATCCGCCGGACCGCGTCGTAGGCACTGGCGAACGGCTGGTACAGCACCGCGGGCGGGCGGTCCTCGGCCTCCCAGTCGTGCGCCGTGATCGGCGCCAGTTGGCGGTGATCGCCGGCGAGCAGAATCTGCCCCTTCGGGGCCACCAGCGTGGCGAGCGCGAGGAAGTGCGGGAACACCATCATCGACGCCTCATCGACCACGAGCAGCGATGTCTGAAGCCCTTCCCCGCCGTTGTAGGTCTTGAGCTTCTCCACCAGCGGCGCAAGCTTCAGCAGCCCCGCCGTCGTCCCGCCGATCACCGCTACGCCGCCCGCCGACAGCTCCGTCAGCTTCTTCTTGGTGCCCAGCAGAGCAGCCGGAATGTTCTCCACCGCCCCGCCCGCGATGTGCTGGCTCGGGTCGTTGGTGTGAACCTTGACCAACCGTACCGGAAGGAGCCGGAGCCCGGCGCCCGCGGCGTGGGTGCGGAACGGTTCGAGGTAGCGGTCGATGCGCTCGAGCAGGTTGTCGAGCGCGGTGTGCGTGTGTGCCGACAGCAGCACGACATCTCCGGGGCGCCCCGCGACCAGCACCCGCAGGAGCACCGCCAGAGCGGTCGTGGTAGTCTTCCCAGTCCCCGGCGGCCCCTGGATCAATTGCACTCGCGTCGAAAGGCCGTCCACCGCCGCACGCGCCTGGTCGGGCGACGCCGGGTACATTCCCCCGGGCGGGAGCAAGAACGTATCCAGCAGCTTCTGAAGCGCGGCGGATTCCGCGTCCGGAAGCGGCGGCACGACCGGCGGGCGCGGGTCCACCGGGTCGAACCACGCGTACACGTGGCTCGGGCGCTGGAGCCGCTCGTCCACCCGCCCCGCGACGTAGTCCGACACGTTCTCGTCGAGCGTCGCGTACCCGCGGTCGAACAGCACCTCGGCCTTCTTGCTCGCCCCGCTCGACAGCAGGTAACGGTCCTCCTCGGCGTACATCGCGTCGAGCGTGACCTGCCCGGTCTTCCAGTTCACGTCACGCACCACACAGGTGCGCCCGACCGCCGAAGTGAGCTGCGCGACCGCTTGGCCCTGCTTCGGGTCGCCGTTCCAGGGCGAGAGGCGCGCGAACGCGCCCGGCCCGAACTGGCACCGGGCTTCGAGGTCCGCGAGTTTCAGCCCGCCGAACGCGAACAGTTCGATCACGCCCGTGATCGTGCTCTTGTCCGCACCCACCTTCACCTGCTTGAGCGGGAGCGTGCGGCCGGCCGGCACACGCCCGATCGGCGGCACGAGGTGCATCGCCACCCAGTCCGAGCGCCGCACGTGCTGGTCGAGCCGGAGGAAGTCCGTGGCGGCGCGGGCCACCCCGTCGCGGCCGAGTTTGAACGCCGGCAGCGCCTTCGGGTCGAGCGGCGCCTTCTCGATCCCCGGGTTCTTCGGCCCGATGCCCTCTTCGAGCCAGCGGAGCGCCTGTACGCGGGCCAGCAGGTACGCTTCGAGCAGCCCCGGCGCCCCGGCCACGCGGTAGCGCGTAACCGCCTCTTGCGCCCGCGGGTCGCTGTCGGGCAGTGTGCCCCAGACGGCGTGCCAGTACGGCGCCGGTAGCCCGTCGCCGAACCGGGCGCGCACTTCAAAGGTGTGCTTCGCCCCACTCCCTTCTGCGGTCCAGTCGCCGTTGGGGGCGATGTCGAGATCGGCCACGAAGTCGAAGATGCCTTGCGCGAACACCCGGGACAGGTCGCACGCCGCGCCGTTCACCGCGCGCGTCCAGTGGAACCGGCGCCCGGACCACTCCAGCGAAGCGACCACGCCCAGCCCGCGCCCGGTCCAGCCGAGCGCGTACCGGCGGTTCACCTCTTCGCGAACGGCCGAGTACATCTGCTGTTCCAACCCCTCGCGGCAGCCGAACAACTGGCGCACCGGCCCGAGCAGTTCCGGCCCCGCCCGGCAGCACCCCTCAATGAGGTAGCGCACGTCCGACCGCGACCACACGTAAAAGTGAACCGGCGTCGGCTCGCCCCCGGCCACCCGGGCGATCACCCCCGCGAGCCGGTCGAAGAACCGGCGGATCAGCTCGCCCTCGGCGGCGGTGTCGGCCGCGTAGTCCGTTCCGCTCCACGGGACCGGTTGGAACTCCACCACCTCGCCCTCACCGTGGAGCGGGCGGTACTCGTGAACCGGCTTCCCGAAGCGGTCCTTTCCGCTCTCGGTCAGCTCCTGAACACCCGGAACCGGCGCGCCGTCGGCGAACGGCGTGTCGATGCGCTGGGGGCCGCGGGTGACGTGCGCGGCCAGCGCCCCGACCCGGTTCTCGGTGTAGTCGTAATCGACCGCCAGATACACGCGCAGGAGCCGCGTGCCGTTCGCCTCGTGCGGCGGCAGGTGCCCGACGCCGGTGTTCGGAACCGGCTCGACTCCGGAACTCGGCACCGGGCGCGTGCCGGGGAGAACGGGCAGCGTGTGCAGTCGCGCGCGGGCGCGCAGGCGGAGCACGTCCAGGCTTTCCGTGAACCCCGGATCGCGGGCCAGCGCCTCGATCTTCGGCTCGAACATCGGCGGGTTGGCGAGCTGGTCGAGGGTGCCCAGCCCGGCGCCGCGGAGCAATCGCGTGGTCACGGGGTCGATGCCGAGCAGCTCCACCTGGCGCAACCGCGCGCTTTCGGCCATGCAGTGCGGGGCGAACGTGCAGCCGTCGCACTTGGTATCGATCTGGAACCCCAGCTCCGCGAGCGAGTGCGACGCCGCGGAATCGAGCCGCCCGCCCGGCGCCAGCAGGCGCACGAGGTCCGCCTCTTCGTGCGCCAGGTCGAGCGCCGGGAGCGCGAGGATGGACTGCGTGGTGTTGCGTTCGGGGTCGAGGCGCGCGACCACGCACTCGATCGCCTCGGGCGCCACCGCCGCGCCGCCGATCACCACCGGTCGGCCGCCGAGCAGCCCGCGGAGCAGCACCCGGTACGCGGTCACCTGCACGCGGTGGTAGGTGCGGTCGCGGCGGCTGGCTTTGCACTCCACCAGCACCAGCACCGGGCCGGCGCTGGTCCACTTCACGAGCATGAAGTCGATGAGCCCGTACACGCGGAACGCGCCGACGGTGCCCCCGACGGCCACCTGGCGCGCGTACCCCGACGCGCCGGGCGGGAGCGCTTCCAGCACCGCCGCAATGGCGGCCCAGGTCACCTCATCCCGCTTCCCTTTCGGAAGCGGCGCGGCCAGGTCGCGAAACCCCGCGGCGGTCAGCTCCGCTTCCCACTGGTTCTCGCGCTGGCGCCCGAGTTCGGCCAGCACCGGGTCGAGGTCGGTGCGCAGCCGGTCGAAGAACGGGAGCGGTTCCGTCTCGCGCGCGGCGTGGACCGCGAGGTGAAACCGGCGATCGCAGGAGTGGTGGCGGACGTACTCCCCGAGGTCGGTGGCGGTGATCGTGAGCCCGGATGGTGCGTTCAACGGCGATCCCTGCGCGGCGATCCTAGAAAACCAACCAATACCACCGAACGCGCGCGGGTCGCAATCTCAGCCGACGCGCCCCGGACGCGCTATTTCTGCGAGCGGCGGAACTCCTGTTCGAGAAACTTCATCCCCTCCACCTCGCCGTTCGTACCCAGCCGGAACTGTACCTCGAACGTGCTGCGGTCCAGCGAGACGATGTCGCCCTTCGGCTCGACGGGGACCAGCGTGAACGTGTCGAAGTGGTAGTGCTCCGCGCGGAACGTGTACCGCCCCCACTTCACGTGCAGTTTGTCGCCCTCGACCGTCACCTCCGCGCGACCGTACGCGCGTTCCTCGTAGCCCCCAACGAACCGCGACAGTTCCAGGCTCGGCTTCGTATCCCGCTTGCGGGCGGTTTCGCGCCGCTGCTTCGCCGCGGCGGTGTTGAAGTCCGTCAGCGCCAGTTGCGTCTTGTGGAACGCAACCCAGTCCTCCGCGGGCAGTTCGAGCAGCGCGTCGAGGGCGGTCTTGGCCACCGCCTCGCACACCAGCGACGGGCGCAGGTTGCACAGCACCATCACCCCGACCTTTTTCTCGGGAACGAGCATGCACTGGGCGCGGAACCCGGTGAGCGTGCCGCCGTGCGACACGCACGTGACGCCGCGGTAGTCGTGAACGAACCAGCCCAGCCCGTAGCTCGCGAACCGCGTGACCTTCGGCGGCAGGTAGACCGCGAACGGCCCCTCCGGGATCAGCAGCATCTGCGGGGTGTGCGTCTCCTTCAGCGCCCGCTCGGTGAGCAGCCGGCGCCCGTCGAACTTGCCGCCCGCGAGCTGGAACCGCAGCCACGCCGCCAGGTCGCGCGCCGAGCTGTTCACGCACCCGGCCCCGCCCGCGTGGTCGATCTCGTCCCACCCGACCGCCGACACCGACTTGTCCAGCCCGTAGTAGTGCGGGGTGGCGTGGTCCGGCCGCCCGCGGCCCTCCTTCCAGGTGGCGCTGGTGCTCGTCATCCCGAGCGGGGCGAAGATGCGGGCCTTCACCGCGTCCGCCCAGGTGCCCTTCTCGTGCCGCCCGGCGATCACCCCGGCCGTCGTGAACGGGACGTTCGCGTACTCCCACTTCGAGCGGAACGAGGTCGAGGGCGCCGCCCTCCCCCACCGCTTGATCACGTCGGCGCCGTCGGTGCTGAGCGCGGCCCACAGCAGGTCGTGCCGGGGCATCCCGGTGCGGTGACACAGCAGGTCCCGGAGCGTCACGTCGCGGTCCGCCAGTTCGTCCGAGAGCCGGAAGTAATCGAGGTGGTCGCGCACCTTGTCGTCCCACTTCAGCTTCCCGTCGTCGGCCAGCATCGCCAGGAGCGTGGCGGTGAACGCCTTCGAGCACGACGCGATCGGGAACACCGTGTCGGGCGTGACCTTGGCGTCCGCGCCCTTCTCGCGCACGCCGAACCCTTTCAGATAGACCACCTCGCCGTCCTTCACCACCACCACCGCGCACCCGGGCGCGGAGAACTCCTTGAGCGCCTTCTCCGCCACATCGTCGATGATCTTGGGGTCGAACCCGGCGGCCCGCGCCGGGGCCGTAACAAGCAGGAACGCCAGCAGGACAGCGCAATAGCGCATGAGGGTCTCTCCGGAACGTGCGGGAGCCACCATCATTCACGGAACCGCATTCCCCGCAAGAGGCGCCGGGCGAATCGAAGCGGCCGTTTCACCGTTCGAGTACCGGGCAAGACCGCAACCGTTCGCTTCGCAAATCCGGTAATACCCCACCACTATTCCCCTCCACATCGCTACCAGAAGTTTGCCGCGCTCACCTCCGGCATCGGGCGGAGCAGTGGGCACGGAATTTTGGCCCCTACGGCGGAACCTGCGGCGCGATGCGAATCGCCGCAAGAGCCATCCCATAAACAGTTTGCCGCGTTCATTCCGCCCTCCGCCGCGTTACCTCGGTCTTTTGCTGCGACTGAAAGCCGTGCTTGCCGCGCGTGATTCGCGGGTAGCGATGTACCAGCTCGTGACCAGCGAACCGGTATCGAACGTCCCGTACCGGCCCCAGCGGAGCGGCAATGAACCCGAAACACACCCTTCTCAATCAGGGTCAACGCGCGGCAAAGATCCGCACAACACTGCCCTACGCGGTTGCGCAATGGTCCACTTGCAACGCTCCTTACTACCTGATGACAGGCCTGTAACTGATGAGCTCACCGAGTGGGAATGGCGAATTCGAGCATTGCACCGAATTTGCTGATATTTCGTGCGAGAACAGTACACCAGTGGCGCGCCGTTCGCTGCGACTGTCCCAGATACACGGGAGACAGAAATCGCATTTGATAGACAACCAAAGCCACGATCTAATGGGATCATCCGGCAGTCAGGCGCCTTTAGGGTACTGACCGGTCTATCAAGGTCGTGTACGTAGCAGCGTTACAATTGCCGCACTGCTCCCAACAGCAAAATACGGCCCATTCAGTCAGGCCGATACTTCTTAAATACCCCAAACTACTTGAACTGCGCCTTTTTCCGTCTAACGTTAACTGCGGTTGCTATTACTTTCCGACCAAAAGTCACTCCGCTTTTGTCCGGAAAAATGCCGACACGCACTGGCAAATGGTTCCGCGACTCGCGCCCAATGCGACCTGACCGATCGCCCGCCCCCGGCCCCGCGTCGAGGGCTCATCCGTTTGCCCATCCCGAACCCCGCTCATGCCACCTCGCTCGCGGGGCCGGGAACGTTCCACGCACCGCTGTCCGACCTCATGAGGTAAGCCGTAATGCTGTTCTCGACCCTCTCACGCCGGTTCCGCGACACGTTCACGCCCCGTACTCGCATCGGGGCGCGCCCGTGGCTGCAACTGACGGCCCTGGAGGACCGGTCCGTTCCCGCAACGCTCACCTGGACCGGCACAGGCGGGAACCTGCTCTGGTCGAACAGCGGCAACTGGTCCGGAAACGTCGCGCCGGTTACAGGGGACACGCTGATCTTCCCGACCGGGGTGACCGGGCTAACCAACAACAACTACCAAGCGGGCACGCTTTCCCTCAATGACATCCAGATCCAGGGCGATGGCTACACGCTGATCGGTAATGATGTCACTCTGGATGCTGCGCTCACGGACTCGGCCGCTTCAGGCTCTACCACGATTTCATTGAACATCAACGGCGCCGGGAGCATATCGAAGACCGGCGCCGGGGATTTCATACTCAACGCAAGCAGCACGCTCACGGGAGCGGTGACGATCAGCGCCGGCACCTTCACCATCGTCTCCCCCGAATCTCTTGCAGACACGGCGGCGGTGACCGTGGCCAGCGGGGCGAACTTCGTCCTGGACGGCGCCGACGAGACCATCGGATCGTTGACCGGTGGCGGCACGATCAGCCTGGGCACATCCACCCTGACGACCGGGGGCAACAACGGCAGCACGACCTTCAGCGGCACGATCACCGGCAGCGGCAATCTGGTCAAGACGGGCACCGGCACGTTCACCCTCTCGGGCACCAACAGCGGCTACACCGGCGGCACCACCGTCACCGCCGGCGCGCTGGTCGTCGCCAACGACAGCGCCCTCGGCTCCGGCGCGCTGACGCTCGGCGGCGGCACCCTGAGCTTCGACGCGGACCGGACCGTCGCCAACGCCATCACCCTCAACGCCGCCCTCAGCACCATCGTCGTCCCGCCGGCCACCGCGGTCACCCTCTCCGGAGTCATCTCCCAGACCGGCGGCGCACGCGGGATCAACAAGTTCGACGGCGGTACCCTGACCCTGTCCGGGGCCAACACGTTCACCGGCCCGGTCGCGCTCAACGGCGGCACGCTCACCCTCGCCGGCGGGGCCGCCCTGAACGACGCGGTGGCCGTCACCGTCGCCGGCGGCGCCACCCTCGCCCTGAGCGCGGACGAGACGATCGGCTCGCTGGCCGGTTCCGGCGCCGTGTCCCTCGGCGCGTTCAACCTCACCACCGGCGGCAACAACGGCAGCACGACCCTGAGTGGCGCCGTCAGCGGCACCGGCACCGTGTTCAAGAACGGCACCGGCACGTTCACCCTCTCCGGCACCAACACCTACGGGAACACCACGGTTCTCGGCGGCACGTTGAGCGTCGCGACCGACGCGAACCTCGGAACCGGTCCGATCGTCTTGAGCCCCGGCAGCACGTTCCAAATCACCGGGACGACCAACATCAACAACCCCATCGCAATCGGCGGGGGCACCGCGACGATCGACAACGCGCTCGCCGTCGAGCTCTCCGGTGTGATCTCGGCCCCCGGCGGCCTGACCAAAACGGGGGCCGGCACGTTGACACTGTCGACCAGTTCGTCCTACACAGGCGCGACCACGGTCGCGGCGGGCACGCTGCTGATCGACGGCAATTTCAGCAGCAGTTCCGGGTTCCAGGTGGCGAGCGGTGCGGTTCTGGGCGGCACCGGCGACCTCCCGGCGGTTTCGGTGGCGAGCGGCGGCACGCTGGCCCCGGGCGGGACCCCGGGGCTGCTCGCGACGGGCAACCTGAACCTGGCTCTCGGCTCGACGCTCGGCGTCGAACTGGTGGAGAACGCCCCCGCCACGCCCGTCGATCCGAACGACCGGGTGGACGTGACGGGAACGGTCACACTGACCGCTGCGACGCTGGCGGTGACGCTCGGGTTCATCCCGGCCGCGAGCACCAGTTACACGCTCATCAGCAACGACGGCTCCGACCCGGTGGTGGGCACGTTCCTGGGCCTGGCCGAAGGCGCGACGTTCTTCTCCAACGGCGTGGGCTTCACGATCACCTACGCCGGGGGCGACGGTAACGACGTGGTCATCACCACACTGCCCTCGGTGGCCTCGATCAGCGGCGCGACGACCGTCGAGGGCAACGAGGGCACCCGCGCGGTGACCTTCACGGTGACCTTGGAAAAGCCGAGCGCCCAGACGGTCACGATCAACTACGCGACGGTCGACGAGACGGCGGTGGCCGGCAGCGACTACGTGGCGGCCTCGGGCACGCTGACGTTCGCCCCGGGCGAGACCTCGAAGACCATCACCGTGCTGGTGAACGGGGACACGCTGGCGGAAGCCAACGAAACGTTCGCGGTGGTGCTCTCGAACCCGGTGAACGCGACCCTGTTCGGGCTCCGGGGGATCGGCACCATCATCAACGACGACACGGCCACGTCAACGGTGGTGAGCGTGAGCAGCGGCGGCGGCACCGCGGGTACGGTGCGCCTGGTGGACCCGGTGACGGGGGCGCCGGGGCAGGAGGTCGTGGCGTTCGCGGGGTTCGGTGGTGAGATCCGGGTGGCGTCGGGGGACGTGAACGGCGACGGCCGGTCGGACACGGTCACCGGCGCGGGCGCCGGGGCGCCCGGCGGGCACGTGAAGGTGTTCTCGCCCGACGGCACGCTGATCCGCAGCTTCCTGGCGTTCGACGGGTTCACCGGCGGTGTGTTCGTGGCGACCGGGGACGTGAACGGGGACGGGTTCGACGACATCGTGGTGTCGGCCGACGCGGGCGCGGCCCCGCACGTGAAGGTGTTCAGCGGCAAGGACGGGTCACTGCTGCGGAGCTTCCTGGCCTACGACGCGGGCTTCCGGGGCGGCGTCCGCGTGTCGGTGGCGGACGTGGACGGCGACGGGTTCGACGACATCGTGACCGGCAACGGCGCGGGCGCGGTGGGGCACGTGAAGGTGTTCAGCGGCAAGGACGGGTCGGTGCTGCGCAGCTTCTTCGCGTACGACGCATTTACCGGCGGGGTGTACGTGGCGGCGGGCGACCTGGACGGGGACGGGCGGGCGGACATCGTGACCGGCGCGGGCGCGGGCGCGGCCCCGCACGTGAAGGTGTTCAGCGGCCGGACCGGGGCGCAGCAGCAGAGCTTCTTTGCGTACGACAGTGGCTTCACGGGCGGGGTCCGCGTGGGCGTCGGCGTGATCGGCAACAAGACGTACGTGCTGACCGGCGCCGGCCCGGGCGCCGGCCCCCACGTGAAAGGGTTCGTGAACGGCGTGCAGGAGCTGAGCCTACTGGCCGGCGCCCCAAGCCTCACGGGCGGCGTCTACGTGGGATGAGGTCAGAAGTCGTCAGGTCAACAAGTCGTAAAGTCACAAGCATTTTCATCTAATGAATTTGTGGCTTTACGGCTTTCGACGAGCGGACATGTGACGGGAAGTTCTCAGCGATAGGCTCTGACGACACTACACTTCGTTTCTGGCCTTCCGTGCGGCCCGCTCGTTCCGCGAGCGGGCCGCACGCATTACGCTGGTGCGCCGTCGGCGAACGCGAAACGGCGATCGAGTCCACCTTGGCCTTCCCCGGGCAGCCGGTCGAGTCTGACGACGGTGAAAGCGTGCAGCACCGGGCCTCACCCGAGCGCCCCGGGCGCCCGCCCGGGGGTTGAGCACCGGAATGCAGTACGCGGTGCCGGTCGCGCTCCCGCCGGACAAGTAATCGGCGAGTTTCTCGGGCAGTACGGACGGGTCGGCGCCACCGAACTCGGCAAGCGCGTGTTGGGCGCCTTCCCGCACGTTGTTCAGCGTCACTCGCATCCCGCCCGTCATCGTCTCTCCGCACCGGGCGATGTAACGATAAGGATTATCGACCCGGGCGGCGGAGTTGCGACGCCGGCGCCCACCACACAGCCATCATCCCAAGCGATCCACGTCCCCTTCGCGCCGCCCGCTCCTTCGGGTAACCTTGAGAACTCAAGCACCCGGTGCGCCCTATCGTGCGAAGTGCGCGCACCGCGTATCGGGAGGACTTGCCGTGCTCCGAGCGCTCGTGATTCTCGCGACCGTCGCTGCGGCGCTGTCGGCCGGGGCGGCCCCGGTACCGACGCACCTGATGTCGAAGGCGCCACCGGTTTATCACGCCAGGACGCCCGGCACCCGGTTCGTATGGGACCACAAATACAGTTGGACGGCTCCGGAGGAGACGACCGTGATCATCACCGCCGCCGACGAGCAGCGCGAGGGGCACTTGGTGACCCTGGATTTCATCGCCGGCCAGCGCGAGCCTGCGGCCCTTCAGAAACTCAGCGCATCGGACCGCGGGCTCGCGCTTGTCGAGTACGGCGGGTGCAAGGTCGATCCCCCGCTGTGGCTCCTGAAGTTGCCGATCCGGCCCGGTGAACAGTGGGAAAGCACCACTTCGGTGCAAGACGAAGAGCAGAAGTTCCGGCACACCGTCGGGAAGCCCGAGTGGGTGGAGGTGCCCGCCGGCCGCTTCCACGCGGTCCCGGTGGTTCAAGAGCTGCTGTGGGCGGCCAGTGACGGAGACACGGAGTTCAAGCGGCCCCCGGAAACGAACTGGTACGCGCCCGGTGTCGGGTGCGTCAAAACCACCATCACGACCTCCCGAACGAGTGTGCTGCGATCCGTCACACACGACAAGAAATAGTCTCACACATGAACCCATTTGCGGCGTCGCTTTCCTGACGGCCGCGGCCGTCAAGAAAGCAGCCATACCGCCGGGTACGTGTATCAGAAGCGGAGGCGGCCCGGCGTCCGGGGTAACAACTGTTTCCCGGGACGAAGCGCGGGTCGCGGCGCCTCTCATACCGACTCCAGTCGTTCCCAGTTCGCGCAGCTGTTTTTTGTGGCACATACAAGAACGCCTGTGCCACAAAGGCAAAAATCAAAATGGGCAACAACAGTCAGTTCGTGAATCAGCTATGTCGCACCGGGCTCACAAAAGCTAGCTACAGGAAGCAGTTACTCTTCAATTAGATTGAATATCATTTCCGTCCGTTGCTCACTGGACCCGGGCTCGCAACTGTGCGAGCGGGCGTGCCCGGCTCTCCGGCGTCTCGCACCGAATCTAAACGAAGTGCGCAACAATAACGCAACCAACGATTATCTAACATGGGCAACGGGATCGCGAGTGGGTTGGAGCGACCGGGGCCACTCGCGGTGGTTTTACCAGGACCGCCCCGGCGAAACGCGGGACGGCCGTTCTCACCGGTTTCCGAGTCGGGCTTGCGGGCGCCGGGGCAGAGCGGGTAAAGTCCCCGCCCCCCCGCAGACGAAATACTTCCGTCAGGGAGGACGGAGGACCCATGCGCGCGGTCATTCTCGCCGGCGGTCTCGGCACCCGGCTCGCCGAGGAAACGGAGACGCGGCCCAAGCCGATGGTGGAGATCGGGGGGCGCCCCATCCTCTGGCACATCATGAGCCACTACGCGGCCCACTGGGTCACGGAGTTCGTGGTGGCGCTCGGGTACAAGAGCGACGTGATCAAGCAGTTCTTCGTGGAGTACGCGCGGTTCACCGGCAGCCTGTCCGTGAACCTGGCCCGCGGGGAGGTCACGCACCACGAGGCCGCCGGCGTGGACTGGACCGTTCACCTCGTCGACACCGGGCTGCACACCAACACCGGCGGGCGGGTGCGGCGCGTCGCGCCGTGGCTGCGGGACGAGACGTTCATGCTCACCTACGGCGACGGCGTCAGCGACGTGGACGTGCAGGCGCTGCTGCGGTTCCACCGCTCGACCGGCAAGCTCGCCACGGTGACGGCGGTCCGCCCGCCGGCCCGGTTCGGCGGGCTGGAGTTCGACGGCGACCTGGTGCGGTGCTTCACCGAGAAGCCGCAGACCGGCGAGGGGTGGATCAACGGCGGGTTCTTCGTGGCCGAGCCACAGGTGCTCGACTACATCGGCGGCGACGCCGAGAGCTTCGAGCACGACGTGCTCCCGCGGCTCGTGCGGGACGGCCAGCTCGCCGCGTACAAGCACGACAAGTTCTGGCAGTGCATGGACACGCTCCGCGATAAGCGGCAACTGGAGGCGCTGTGGCTGGAGGGCCGCGCGCCGTGGAAGGCCGCGTGAGGAACGGCGGTGGGCCTGATACCGATTCCGGCCGAAGAGCGCCTGTATTCTGTAGCCGGCCTCTGTGAGGCCGGTGCTACTTGAATGGTGTCGCACCGGCCTCACAGAGGCCGGCTACAGAATACGGCTTGGATACGAACCAACCGGATTGGGTATGAGGTGCGCGGGTTCACGTGCCCTTGTGCCACAAAGGCTGAGATCGGACCTGCTATTTGGGGTACGGGCCGACCGCATG
The DNA here is from genome assembly GCF_034097035.1 of Gemmata algarum. Lineage (NCBI taxonomy): Bacteria > Pseudomonadati > Planctomycetota > Planctomycetia > Gemmatales > Gemmataceae > Gemmata > Gemmata algarum. The sequence goes on along the minus strand of NZ_JAXBLV010000002.1, from coordinate 58,638 downwards.
TGACCGACCGCGGGGCAAGCAACCAGGAACGGAGGGCCGCATGAGCGGGTTCTGGCTCGATCGACCGACGCTCGTCACCGGCGCCACGGGGTTGGTGGGCGGGTGGGTCGTTCGCCGGCTCCTGCGCGCGCAGGCGGACGTGGTGTGCCTGGTCCGGGACTGGGCGCCGGACAGCGAGTTCGAGCGCAGCGGGCTCTCGAAGCAGGTGAAGTCCGTCCGCGGCGACGTGTGCGACCAGGCGCTGCTGGAGCGGGTGTGCGGCGAGTACGAGATCGACACCGTCATCCACCTCGCGGCGCAAACGCTGGTGCCCGTGGCGAACCGCAACCCGGTCGCGACCTTCGAGAGCAACGTCCAGGGCACCTGGGCGCTGCTGGAGGCGTGCCGCCGCAGCCCGAAGGTGCGGCAGATCGTCCTCGCCTCTTCCGACAAGGCCTACGGCGACGCCGAGAAGTTGCCCTACGACGAGAGCACCCCGCTCCAGGGCCGCCACCCCTACGACGTGAGCAAGTCCTGCGCGGACCTGATCGCGCAGAGCTACGCCACCACCTACAACCTGCCCGTCGCGATCACCCGGTGCGGCAACTTCTACGGCCCGGGCGACCTCAACTGGAACCGGATCGTCCCCGGCACCATCCGCTCCGTGATGCGCGGCGAGCGGCCGGTGATCCGGTCCGACGGGACCCACATCCGCGACTACTTCTACGTCGAGGACGGGGCCGCCGCGTACCTGATGCTCGCGGAGAAGTTGGCCGCCGACCCGACCCTCCGGGGCGAGGCGTTCAACTTCTCGAACGAGACCCAGGTGACCGTGCTGGACCTCGTGCGACTGCTGCTCGACCAGATGGGGACGCGCCTCACGCCCGACGTGCGGAACGAGGCGAGCCACGAGATCAAGCACCAGTCGCTCAGCGCCGCGAAGGCCCGCGCCCGGCTCGGCTGGGCGCCGCTGTTCACCCTCGAGGAGGGGCTGAGCCGGACGGTGCCCTGGTACCGCAACTTCCTGGGAGCGAGAAAAGCCGCATGACCGCGACCGCCGCCTCCCCGTCCTGCCGGTCGTGCGGGGCGGGCGCGCTCTCCCCGGTGCTGTCGCTCGGGAGCACGCCCCTGGCCAACGCGCTGCGCGACCCGGCGGCCCCGGCCGCGCCCGAGCCCACGTTCCCGCTCGACCTCGCGGTGTGCCCGCGGTGCTCGCTGGTGCAGATCACCGCCGAGGTGCCGCCCGACGACCTGTTCCGCGACTACGTCTACTTCTCGTCGTTCTCCGACACGATGCTGCGGCACGCCGCGGAGCTGGCGCAGCGGGTCACGCGCGACGAGCGCCTGGGCCGCGACAGCCTCGTCGTGGAGGCCGCGAGCAACGACGGGTACCTGCTCAAGAACTACCAGAGCGCCGGCGTGCGGGTGCTCGGGGTCGAGCCCGCGCGGAACGTGGCGCGGGTGGCCGTGGAGCGCCACGGCATCCCGACCCGGACCGAGTTCTTCGGCCGCGCGTACGCGCACCAGCTCGTTTCCGAGGGCTACCGCGCGGACGTGTTCCACGCGCACAACGTCCTGGCCCACGTGCCGGACCTCAACGGCTTCGTCGCCGGCGTCCGCGCCCTCCTCAAGCCGAGCGGCGTGGCGGTGATCGAAGCGCCCTACGTCAAGGACATGCTCGACGGGTGCGAGTTCGACACGATCTACCACGAGCACCTGTGCTACTTCTCGCTCACCGCCCTGGACGGGTGCTTCCGGCGGCACGGCCTGACCATTCGTGACGTGGAGCGGGTGCCCATTCACGGCGGCACGCTCCGCATCTTCGCCGCGCCCGCCGAGGGCGTGGCCGCGGTGTCGGCCCGCGTCACCGACCTGCTCGCCGAGGAGCGCGCGTGGGGCGTGAACACGTTCGAGCCGTACCGCGCGTTCGCGGAGCAGGTGTCGGCCATCAAGAAGGGGCTCCGCACGCTCCTCGCGCGGTTGAAGGGCGAGGGCAAGCGGATCGCCGCTTACGGCGCCTCCGCGAAGGGGAGCACGCTACTGAACTTCTGCGGGATCGGCGCGGAGACGCTCGACTTCGTGGTGGACCGCAGCACGGTGAAGCAGGGCAAACTCACCCCGGGCACGCGGCTCCAGATCCACGCCCCGGACAAACTGCTCGCGGACATGCCGGACTACACGCTGCTGCTCACGTGGAACTTCGCGGACGAGATCCTGCGCCAGCAGGCCGAGTACCGCGCGCGGGGCGGGAAGTTCATCCTGCCCGTCCCGCTCCCCCGCGTGGCGTGAGGTGGAGCAGAAGAGGTTTCACCGCAGAGGGCACGAGAGGGCGCAGAGAGTAAGACATTGAAATTTAATTCGCCCGCACACTTGGGTCTTTTTCTCTGCGCCCTCTCGTGCCCTCTGCGGTGAAACCTCTTCTGTATTGTCGGATCTTTGCCATGCTGTTCCTTCCCACCGAGCTGCCGGGCGTGTTCGTGATCGAGCCCGAGCCGACGGGCGACGACCGCGGGCTGTTCGCGCGCACCTACTGCGCGGAGGAGTTCGCCCGCCACGGGCTCTGCACGCAGTGGGCGCAGTGCAACGTGTCGTTCAACACCCGGGCCGGCACGCTCCGCGGGATGCACTGGCAGGCGGCCCCGGACGAGGAGGTGAAGCTCGTGCGCTGCACCGCCGGGGCCGCGCTCGACGTGGTCGCCGACGCCCGGCCCGACTCGCCGACGTACCGGAAGTGGGTGGCGGTGGAGCTCACCGCCGCGAACCGCCGGGCGGTGTACATCCCCGGCGGGTACGCGCACGGGTTCCAGACGCGCGCCGACGGCACGGAACTCTTCTACCAGATGTCGGCGTTCTACGTGCCCGGGGCCGCCCGCGGCGCCCGCTGGGACGATCCCGCGCTCGGGATCGCGTGGCCGCCGTGCGACCGGCGCGTGATCGCGCCGCGCGACCTGTCTTTCCCGGACCTGCCGACATGAACCGCCTGCTCATCACCGGCGCGACCGGCTTCATCGGCGCCCCGGCGGTCCGCGCCGCCCGCGGCCACTTCGAGGTCCACGCGACGGCCCGCGCGCCCCGGGCGCCGGTCCCGGACGGCGTGCGGTTCCACCGGTGCGACATCCTGAACGCGGCCGAGGCCGAACGGCTTGTTGCGGACGTGCGGCCCACGCACCTGCTCCACCTCGCCTGGGTCGCGACCCCCGGCGTGTACTGGACGACGCCCGAGAACCACCGGTGGGCGGAGGCGTCGAAGCGGCTGCTGTCCGCGTTCGTCCGGAACGGCGGGCGGCGCGCGGTGGTGACCGGGTCGTGCGCCGAGTACGACTGGGCGGCCGCCGGGGCGTGCCGCGAGACCGACCCGCCCGCGCGCCCGCATACCACCTACGGGCGGTGCAAGCTCGCGTTCGGGCGCTGGGCCGAAGCGCTGGGCGCGGCGCGGGGGGTGAGCGTCGCGCGGGCGCGGCTGTTCTTCCTGTACGGGCCGCACGAGCACCCGGCGCGGCTGGTCCCGTCGGTCGCCCGGGCGCTGCTCGCGGGCGCGCCGGCAGCGTGCTCTGCCGGCACACAGGTGCGCGACTTCCTGCACGTGGACGACGCCGCCGACGCACTCGTCGCGCTCACGCGGGCCGGGCTGACGGGCGCGGTGAACGTCGGCTCGGGAACGCCGGTCGCGGTCCGCGACGTGATCGGGCGGGTGGCCGCCGCGTGCGGGCGGCCCGAACTGGTCCGGCTGGGCGAGCGGGACACGCCCGCGACCGAACCGCCGCTCCTGATCGCCGACGTGACCCGGCTCCGCGACGAACTCGGGTGGCGGCCCCGGATCGACCTCGAGACCGGGCTGGACGAGACCGTGGGCTGGTGGAGGGCGAACCGTGCCGCGTGAGACCTGCCCGGTGTGCGGCTCGGCCGGCACCGAACCGTTCCTGTCCCGGACCGGCGTACCCGTTCACCAGAACCTACTGTTTGACGCGGCTGCGGCCGCCCGCGCGATCGCCCGCGGCGACCTGGAAATGCGGGCGTGCGGCGGGTGCGGGTTCGTGTTCAACGCGGTGTTCGACCCGGCTCTCGTGGAGTACGGGCCGAACTACGAGAACAGCCAGAACCACTCGGCCGCGTTCAACACGCACCTCGACCAACTGGCCGACCACATCGTCGTCGGGCGCGGGGTTTCGTCCGGACGCATCGTCGAGGTCGGGTGCGGGAAGGGCGCGTTCCTTCACAAGCTGCTCGCGCACCCGCGGAGCGCGTGCGACGCGATCGGGTTCGACCCCGCATATACCGGCCCGCTGGAGGCGCCGGGCGGGCGGGTCCGGTTCGTCCCCGACTTCTACGGCCCGGACACGGCGGTGCCCGCCGACGCCGTCGTGTGCCGGCACGTGATCGAGCACATCCCGGACCCGCTGGCCCTGCTCCGCACCGTCCGGGCCGGCGTGGGCGCGTCGGGCGCGACCCGGGTGTTCTTCGAGACCCCGTGCGCTGAGTGGATCCTGCGGAACCGCGTGCCGTGGGACTTCTTCTACGAGCACTGCTCGCTGTTCACGGCGGAGAGCCTCGCACTGGCGCTCGCGCGCGCCGGGTTCGGCGTCACCGACGTGCGGCACATCTTCGGCGGCCAGTACCTCTGGGCCGAAGGCACGGCGGTGCGGGGGGGCGAGCCTCCTCACGAAGCGCGGGAGCTGAAGAGCGGGGCGCACTCGGTCTCGCTCGCCCGCGCGTTCACGGCCGAGGAGCAGAACCTTCGCGCCGCGTGGGGCGCCCTGCTCGAAGAGGCGGGCGCGCGGGGGCCGGTGTTCGCGTGGGGCGCGGGGGCGAAGGGCGTCACGTTCTGCAACCTCGCGGACCCGGACGGGACGCGGGTCGCCGGGGTGGTGGACGTGAACCCCGCCAAGCAGGGCAAGTACCTCCCCGGGACCGGGCACCCGATCGTCGGCCCCGGGGCCGCCGCCGGGGCCGCCGCGGTGCTGGTGTTCAACCCCAACTACCTCGCCGAGGTGCGGGACCAGCTCGCCGCCCTCGGGAGCCGCGCCGAGGTGATCGACCCGATGCAGGAGGCCGTGACATGCGACTCGTGATCGACACCGACGCCCGGACCGTGACCGCCGAGCGCGGCGCGGCGCGGGAGGAGCACCCGCTGGACTCGCCCGCGGCGTTCGACCTCATCACCGAGCACTGGGTCACCGTCGGGTGGACGCAGAAGTACGCCTACGGCTTCACCTGGCTCGGCCGCCCGGTCATCCAACTGCCCGAGGACATGATCCGGATTCAGGAGGTGCTGCACCGGGTGAAGCCCGACGTGATCGTGGAAACCGGCGTCGCCCACGGCGGCTCACTCATCTACTACGCGAGCCTGTGCAAAGCGACCGATAAGGGGCGCGTGATCGGGGTGGACATCGAGATCCGGCCGCACAACCGGGCCGCGATCGAGGCGCACCCGCTGGCCGGGTACATCACGCTCATCGAGGGCAGCTCCACCGCCCCCGAAACGGTCGCGCAGGTGAAGAGCCTCATCCGCCCCGGCGAGCGGGTGCTGGTGCTGCTCGACTCGAACCACTCCAAGGCCCACGTCCGCGCCGAACTGGACCTGTACGCGGAGCTGGTCAGCCCCGGGTCGTACATCGTGGCGACCGACGGGATCATGGGCGCGCTGGCCGGGCGGCCCGGGTCGCAGCCCGGCTGGGAGTGGGACAACCCGACCGAAGCGGCCCGCGAGTTCCAGGCCGCCAACCCGCAGTTCACGCTCGAAGAGAACGTGTTCGCGTTCAACGAGGGGAAGATCGCCCGGCACGTCACCTACTGGCCGTCGGCGTACCTGCGCCGGGCGGCATGAGCCGGGCGCCTACTTCGCGGGCCGCAGCACGATCTGCCGCAGGTCCATCACCGCGGCCCCGGGCTTGGTCTTCGCCTTCACGGTGAGCGTGTGCCGCCCGGCCGCCGCGACCTTGAGCGTGCCCACGTCGCGGGCCTCGAACGCCTGGAACCCGCCGGTGTCCTTGACCGTAAAGGTAAGCTTCTCGGCCCCGACCGCGAGTTCCACCTCCGCGCCGCCGCTCCCCTTCCCGCACCCCTGGAGCACCTCGACGGCAAACGTGCCGCCCTTCTCCGTGGTGAAGTCGAACGCGGCGGAGTCGTCCCGGTTCACCCAGAACCCGAGCGTGTTCTTGTGCGGGAGCGGCTCGAACCGCAGCATCGTGCCGGTCACGAGCGCGGTGCGCGCGTGCAGCGTGATCGCCCCGTCCTTGTCCGGCGGGTTCGGCCGGTAGTCCGGGTTCGGGGTCGGCATCTTCGCGCCCACGTCCGCGCGCCAGGCGTCGAGCTTCGCGGCCAGGTCCCTCACCACGTCCGGCTTGTCCGCGGCGAGGTTGCGGCTCTCGGACAGGTCCTTCGCCACGTCGAACAGCTCGCGCCGCCCATCCTCGTAATACTCCACCAGCTTGTAGTTGCCGGCACGGACCGCCCCGCCGGGCCGGCTCCCCTGGTTCGCGTAGTGCGGGTAGTGCCAGTACAGTGACCGCGGCTTCAACTTCTCGCCCCCGAACGCCGGCACCAGCGAAACGCCGTCGCGCCGGGCCGCGCTCGTCGCCCCCGTCGCTTCGAGGATCGTGTCGAAGAAGTCGATGCTGCACGCGACCTGATCCGTAACGGTCCCGGGCTTGACCTTGCCGGGCCACTTCGCGATCAGCGGCACGCGAACGCCGCCCTCGTACAGGTAGCCCTTCCCCTCGCGCAGCGGGGCGTTGATCGTCGGTGCGAACGGCATCCCTTCGAGCGTCGCGAGGCCGCCGTTGTCGCTCGTGAAGAGCACCAGCGTGTTGTCGCTCAGCTTCAGGTCGTCGAGCCGCTTGAGCACCCGCCCGACGGCGGCGTCCATGCTCTCGACCATCGCGGCGTACACGGGGTTGCTCTGCCGCCCGTGGACGGCCTGAGTTTTGTACTTATCGACCAGCGGTTGCGGCGCCCGCAGAGGGGTGTGAACGCCGTAGTGCGGCAGGTACAGGAAGAACGGCTTGTCCTTGTTCGCGGTGATGAACGACTCGGCCTCCGCGGCCAGCCGGTCCGTGAGGTACTCGTCGGGCGCGGCCTTCTCCAGCCCCGGCATCGTCGCCCCGGCCTTGTTCGCGAAGGGGGCGAAGTAGCTCAGCGGGGTGCCGGTGTGGTCGCCGGCGACGTTCACGTCAAAGCCCTGCTTCTCGGGCTCGAACCCTTTCCCGCCCAGGTGCCATTTGCCGATGTGCGCGGTGACGTACCCGTGCGGCTTCAGCGCCTCCGCGATGGTGACTTCTTCGAGCGCGAGTTCGTTCTTCAGTTCGGGCCGCTTGAGCCGCTGGCCGGGCAGGTCTTTGCGCCCCGGGAGCCAGTCGGTGATGCCGACGCGCTGCGGGTACTTGCCCGTCATGATGCTCGCGCGGGTGGGCGAGCACACCGGGCATGCGGCGTAGAAGTCGGTGAACCGCACGCCGTCTTTGGCCATCCGGTCGATGTTGGGGGTCTTGTAGAACGTGCTGCCGTAGCAGCCGAGATCCCGCTGCCCGAGGTCGTCAATCACGATCAGCACGACGTTGGGCTTGCCCGCGGCCGAAGCCGGGAGGGCGAAAAAGCCGAGCGCCAGAACCGCAAACGCGCGTAACACGAGAGAGTCTCCAGGAGAGGCGGAAGGGGCCGCGAGAGCCGCGCCGGCTACGCGATGATTTCCTTGATGACGGCCCCGTGGTCGATGTCGAGGCGCTTGCGGCCCGGGATCTCGAGCTTCCGCGAGTCCAGGCCGAGTTGGTGCAGGATCGTGGCGTGAACGTCGGTGACGTAGTGCCGGTTCTCGACCGCGTGGAACCCGATCTCGTCCGTCGCGCCGTGAACGACCCCGCCCTTCAAACCGCCGCCGGCCATCCACACGCTGAACCCGTAGATGTGGTGGTCGCGACCGTCGCTCCCCTGCGACCCGGGGGTGCGGCCGAACTCGGTGCAGAACACCACGATCGTCTCTTTGAGCAACCCGAGCCGCTTCAGGTCTTTCAGCAGCCCGCCGACCGGCTGATCGACCGCGAGGCAGTTCTTCGCGTGGTTCGCCTTGAGGCCGCCGTGCGCGTCCCACACGCCCGCGCCGCCGGCCCCGTGCTGGATCTGGATGAAGCGGACGCCGCGCTCGACCAGCCGCCGCGACGCCAACAACTGCATCCCGAAGGGGCGCGTCTCGGGCCGGTCGATCCCGTAGAGCTTCTTGGTTTCCTCAGTTTCCTTCGAGAAGTCGAGCAGTTCGGGCAGCGACTTCTGCATTCGGAACGCCAGCTCGTAGCTCTTGATGCGGGCGTCCAGCGCGGGGTCGTTGGGGTAATCCTTCTCGCGCAGCTTGTTGAGCCTGCCGGACAGCGTGAAGCCGGCCTTCTGTTCGGCGGCGGTCACCGCCACCTCGGGCTTGCCGTAGTCGAGCGGGTTCGCCGGGTCCACGCGGACCGGGACGGCGTCGTGCGCCGGGCCGAGGTAGTGGCCGTCCTTGAGGTTCCAGTACTCGCGGCTGCCCATCGACACGAACTGGGGCAGGTTCTCGTTCAGCGTGCCGAGCCCGTAATGCGCCCAGGCGCCGAGCGTGGGGAACTCGCCGTCGAGCATGTGGCGGCCGGTGTGGAACTGCGTCTGGGCGCCGTGGTTGTCGTCGGTCGTCCACATCGAGCGGATCACCGCCAGGTCATCGACGCAGGAGCCGATGTGGGGCACCCAGTCGCTGAACGCGACGCCCGCCCGCCCGTACTGCCGGAACCCCACCTGGAGCGGGTACAGCTTGTTCCGCTGCTGGCCGTTCGCGTCGTTGACCACGGTGACGCGGGCGAGCTTGAGCTTCTCGGGGTCCTGCGCGTCGGGCACCGGACCTTCCTTGATGGTCTTGCCCGCGAACTTGGTGAGCGCCGGCTTCGGGTCGAACGTCTCCATGTGCGAGACGCCGCCGTTCATGAACAGCCAGATCACCGACTTCGCCTTGGGGGCGAAGTGGGGCTTCCCGTCCGGCGGCGCCCACGTTGTGTCGGAGGAGTAGCCGTCGCGGTGGAGCATCGCGGCGAGAGCGAGGGAGGCGAAATCGCGACGGTTCATAAGGCACCGGGACGGAAGATAAAGGGCCGCAAAAAGACCACAGAAGAGTTCAAAAAGGCAAAAGAGGAATGGCCGCAAAAAAGCACAAAAAGCACAAAAGAAAACCAAAGACATTGAGCGGCGAATCAATTAAGAGCGTCGGCCAGGATGTACTTCTTGATGTAGTAGCGCGGGCCACCGAAGTTGATCAGTAAACCGTGTTCGACACGTGAGCAGCGGAGGTATCCCAAAAGTTGGGCGGCGTGCTCATCGACGATGTGCCGAACGGCCTTCAGTTCGACCAAAAGCACGTTTTCAACGAACAGGTCCGCGAAGAACTCGCCCAGAACGGTACCGTCTTCGTCACGCACCGAGAGCGGGTGCTGAGCGACGACTGAAACGCCCTGCTTACGGAGCCGGTGAACGAGAGCGTTCTCGTACACCTTTTCGAGGTGCCCGTTCCGCAGGTACTCGTGGATCGCGAACCCTGTTTCGCGGACGATGTCGCACAGCTCGAACACGCTGCTCCAAGGTTTTATCGTGTTCATTCGCCACCTCATTTTTGCGACCGTTCCTCTTCTGTCTTTCGACGCTCTGTGGTCTTGGCTTCCTTTTGTGCTTTTTGTGCTTTTTTGCGGCCATTCCTCTTCTGATTTTTGCGGCCCGGCACCATTACACGCATCACCGCACGGTGACGAAGTCGTTGTGGTTGAGGAGCGCCTGCACCAGTTGGAGCCGTGCCCGTTTGCCCCGTTCGGGCTCCTTCACGTCCTTCAGCGTGCCCCGCAGTTCCGCGAGCGCCTCCAGGCAGGTTGCCAACTCGTCCTTCGTGGGAACGGTCCCCAGCACCGTCTCAAACGCGCGTGTCACGAACGCCGCGTCGGCGGCGCCGGCGAGCGTCGCATGAAGCCGGTCGTTGATCTTCGCGGCGCTCACCTGCGCGAGCTTGCTGTTCCAGAGCGCCAGCGCCTGCTGCGGCACGATGCTCTCGGTGCGGCGGTAGCAGTCCAGCACGTTGGCGTTGTCGAAGATGTCAAGCAGCTTGTTGTGCTCGTTGTGCGAGTGGAAGAAGTACAGCGACCGCCGCGCCGAGCCCTCCTGCTGCGCCGCCGGCACCGGCGGCCCGCCGCGGGTGAGGTCGAGGGCGCCGGAGAGGTGCAGCAGACTGTCGCGCACCGCGTTCGCGTCCATGCGCACCGGGTTCATCCGCCACAGGTAGCGGTTCTCGGGGTCGAGCTTCACGGCCTCGCCGGCGCCCGAACTTGAGGACGAGAGGCGGTACACGTCGCTCGTCACGATGAGCGTGTGCAGGTGCTTGAAGCTCCAGTTGCGGGCCGTGAACTCGGACGCGAGCCAGTCCAGCAGTTCCGGGTGCGTGGGGGGGCCGCCCTTCCGCCCGAACTCGAACACCTGGGGCGCGAGCGGCTGCCCGAAGTGGCGCAGCCACACGTGGTTCACCGCGACCCGGGCCGTGAGCGGGTTCTTCGGGTCGGCGATCCAGTTCGCCAGCGCGGTGCGGCGGCCGGTGCTCGTCGCCGGCAGCGGGCGGGCCTTCGATTCGGCCGTCTCGGCGTTCGATTCCGGCGCCTTCGTGTACCCGCGGAGGTGCGGTGGGAGCTTGCCCGGGTCGTTCTTGATCTTCTCGAACGCGACGTGCTCCGCGCGTGCCGCGTCGCTGCTGATCCGGGCCGCGACCATGACCCAGGGAGCATGGGCCTTCTTTCCGGCGGCGAGATCGGCGGTCAGGTCCGCCAGCGCCCGCGTCTGCCGGTTCGCCTTCTCGATTAACGCGCGTGCGTGCGCCTCCGCGAGCGGTTCGTGGGGCTTGTGAGCCGCTACCGGAAGTTCGACCGGTTGCACCTTCAGCCCGCCCGGGGCGAGGAACTTCGGCACCCCGGGCGTGACCACCTTGTCCTTGTCCGGGGTGCGCTCGTCGCCGCGAATGTGGAACGGCGTGCGCACATCCAGGTTGCCGTCGAACGCGCGCGGAATACCGTTCTTCGCCACGTCGGGCTCACCCGGAACTTGGTCGGTCCGCACTTGGTACGGCTCGAAGATCGCACGGAAGGCGTAGTAATCGGTCTGCTTGACTGGGTCGTACTTGTGGTCGTGGCACTTCGCGCAGTTCAGCGTGAGGCCGAGGAACCCCTTCCCGCTGTGCTCGATGACCTCGTCGAGCCACGTGGTGCGGTTGAAGAGGAAGTACGACCGGGCGAGGTAGCCCGTCGCCCGGAGCTTCTGCGGGTCGGTCGGGTGGAGTTCGTCCGCTGCCAGCATTTGGCGGATCATTTCGGCGTAGCTCAGGTCCGCGTTGAAGCTCTCCACGGTCCAGTCGCGCCAGTGCCAGATGTGGCGCTGGCTGTTCCGCAACTCGGCGCCCAGCCCCCACCAGTCGGAATAGCGCCAGATGTCGAGGAAGTGCCGGCCCCAGCGTTCGCCGTACTGCGGGGACGCGAGCAACCGGTCCACCACCTTCTCGTAGGCGTCCGGCGCCGGGTCGTTCACGAACGCGTCGATCTGTTCGGCCGTTGGTGGCAGCCCGATCAGATCAACGTACAGGCGGCGCAGCAGTACCCGCTTGTCGGCCGGGGCGACGGGCTTCAGCCCCTTCTCACGCCACTTCGCGGCGACGAACGCATCGATCGGGTGCGCGGCACCAGCGCCAGGCACGGCGGGGCGCGTGACCGGACGGAACGCCCAGTGGTCGCGCGGGTCCGGTTCGGGTGCGTCGTCGGCGGGCACCCTGGCGCCCTGTTCGATCCACAGCCGGATCTTCGCAACCTGTTCGGGCTTCAGCGGGTGCCCTTCGGGCGGCATACGGGTCGCGTCGTCGGTCGATTCGACCCGCAGCAGCAGTTCGCTGGCGCCGGGCTTGCCGGGCACGACCGACCCGGCCTTCACCATCGCGGCCGCGGTGTCCACCCGCAGCTTCGCCTTCTGCGCGAGCGCCCCGTGACAGGAGTAGCACCGCTCCTGGAGCAGCGGGCGAATGTCCTTGCGGTAGTCAACGGCATCGGCAGCCGGCGTGAGCGCGGGGAAAACGAGAGCGGCGCAGGTTGTGAGGGAGAATCGCATGGGAGTCGCGTTCCGGCGAGACGATGAGACGGCGGGACGGCGCGAAAGGCCAAAGGCGGTTGAGCACAGGCTAAACGACCCGAACGCCGCACGCAAGCGCCCGGCGTGATTGCGTGATTGAATCCAGGAGCGAAAGCCCCTGGGTCGATCGCCCCACCGCGCCCGTACCGCCCAACCTTTCCGGCTGGGTAATTTTGACCGGACGGAACGGATTGAATTGACTCCGGCCGGACAACCGACTATCCTCTACTACCTGCGAGAATGTTTTCTGCTGCCACAGCGTTCTCGCCGCACTGCCTGCCTACAATCAATCGCTGCCCGCCCTCCAGGCCCCGCCCTGCGCCAGCCGTATTGTCTCAACCGCACGAATTAAGCCCACAAAATAACCCACCAGTCCCGACGGGAGTAACCGCCGATGAATCTGCTGTCGCGTTGCATCGGATCGCATTCCACGCGGGGGGAACCCCTCCTGTTTAACCGCCGGAACTTCTTGCACGTGGGAGCCATCGGCGCCCTCGGTCTCACGCTGGACCAGTACCTGCGGCTCCAGGCCGCCGAGCCGCCCGCCAACAAGAAGAAGCCCAAAGCCGAGGCGTGCATCCACATCTTCCTGCCGGGCGGCATGGCCCACCAGGAGAGCTGGGACCCGAAGCCGTTCGCCCCGGTCGAGTACCGCGGCGAGATGGGCACGGTGAAGACCAAGATCGAGGGCGAGGTGTTCAACGAGTGCCTCGCCAAGACGGCGGCGGTCGCGGACCAGATCGCCGTGTGCCGGGCGATGACCCACGGCGAGGCGGCCCACGAGCGGGGCACGCACAACATGTTCACCGGCTACCGCCCCAGCCCGGCTCTCAAGTTCCCCAGCATGGGGAGCGTGGTGAGCCACGAGTTGGGCGTCCGCAACAACCTGCCGCCGTACGTCGCGGTGCCCACCATGCCGGCCCAGGAGGCCGGCAGCGGCTACCTGTCCTCGTCGTTCGCCCCGTTCAGCCTGGGCAGCGACCCGGCCAACGGCGGCTTCAAGGTGCAGGACCTGGCGCTGCCCGGGAGCGTCACCCCGGACCGGTTCGCCACCCGGCGCAACATGCTCGACGCGGTCAACGCCCACTTCGCCGGCAAGGAGAAGTCCGACAACCTGGACGCGATGGACACCTTCTACCAGCGGGCGTACGGCCTGATCTCGAGCGAGAAGGCCCGCGACGCGTTCGACATTAACAAGGAAGACGCCAAGCTCCGCGACGCCTACGGCCGCAACGCCGCCGGCCAGCGGATGCTCATGGCCCGCCGGCTCATCGAGGGCGGCGTGCGGTTCGTGACCCTCACCTACGGCGGGTGGGACCTGCACAACGGCATCGTGCAGGGGACCAAGAACCAGCTCCCGCAGTTCGACCAGGCGTTCGCGGCGCTGATCACCGACCTCAAGACCCGCGGGCTGCTGGACAGCACCCTGGTCATGGTGTCGAGCGAGTTCGGCCGCACCCCGAAGATCAACGGCACCGCGGGCCGCGACCACTGGCCCAAGGTGTTCAGCGTGGTGCTCGCCGGCGGCGGCATCAAGAAGGGGCTCATCTACGGCAAGTCCGACGCCACCGCGACCGAGCCCGAGGAGGACGCGCTGACGGTCGAGGACATGGCGCACACGGTGTACACCTGCCTCGGCATCGACGCCGACAAGCGGCTGATGTCGCCGGGCGACCGGCCCATCGACATCGTCCGCGAGGGGCACACCCGCAAGGACCTGCTGGCGTAACGCGGGAAGAGAAGGCGTGTTCACCGCAGAGAGCACAGAGAGCGCAGAGAGAAAGACCAGAACCCGGAGTTTCCAGCTATGACGTTCCGCTTCCTGTTCTCCCTCTGTGCCCTCTGCGCCCTCTGCGGTGAATCGTTTTCGGCGTCCCCGGCGCTCGGGGCGATCCAGCCGCGCGGGGCGCAGCGCGGCACCGAGGCCACGCTCACGTTCCAGGGCGGGCGCCTCGCCGACGCGCAGGAGGTGCTCGCGTACTACCCCGGGATCAGCGTCAAGAAGCTCGAGGTCGTCAACGACGCGACCCTGAAGGTCGCGGTGGCGATCGCCCCGGACTGCCGGCTCGGCGAGCACGTGTTCCGGGTCCGCACCGCGACCGGGATCTCCGACGCCCGCACGTTCTGGGTCGGCGCCCTCCCCGTGATCGACGAGGTGGAGCCGAACAGCGAGTTCGAGAAGCCCCAGCCGATCCCGATGAACGTGACCGTTCACGGGGTGGTACGGGCCGAGGACCAGGACTACTTCGTCGTCGAGGGCAAGAAGGGCCAGCGCCTGTCCGTCGAGGTGGAGGCGATGCGGCTCGGGAGCGCGTTCTTTGACCCCTACGTCGCCATCCTCGACGCCAAGCGGTTCGAGCTGGCCACCGGCGACGACTCCGCGCTGAGCGGGCAGGACGGCGGGTGCTCGGTGGTGCTCCCGGCCGACGGCAAGTACATCGTCCAGGTCCGCGAGAGCGCCTACGGCGGCAACGACGCGTGCCAGTACCGGCTCCACATCGGGAACTTCCCGCGCCCCACGGCCGTCGTGCCCGCGGGCGGCAAGCCGAACGAGGAGCTGGAAGTCACCTTCCTGGGCGACCCCGCGGGGCCGATCAAGCAGAAGGTGAAGCTCCCGGCGAGCGACGCGAACGCCTGGCGGCTCCACTGCCAGACGCCGGACGGCGTTCACCCCGCCGGCTTCAAGTTCCGCGTCGCCGACCTCCCGAACGCCTTCGAGACGCCGAACAACGGCGGCCCCGCGACCGCCAGCCCCGGCCCCGCGCCGGGCGCGTTCAACGGCGTGATCGCGCGGCCCGGCGAGACCGATTACTTCAAGTTCGCGGCCAAGAAGGGGCAGGTGCTCGACCTGCGGTGCATGGCCCGGGCGCTCGGCTCCCCGCTCGACCCGGTGCTCTACGTCGGCAACGCCCAGGGCGGCACGCTGGCGGGCAACGACGACAACGGCGGCCCGGACAGCTACATCCGGTTCACCGCCCCGGCCGACGGCGACTACACCCTCTGGGTCCACGACCACCTGCGCAAGGGCGGGCCGGACTACTTCTACCGCGTCGAGGTGGCGCCGGTCGCGGCGTCGGTCACGACCACGATCCCGAAGGTGGACGGGAACAACCTCACGAACCAGGACCGGCAGACGTTCACCGTCCCGAAGGGCGGGCGGTACGCGTCGCTCGTCATCGCCAACCGCGCCGACGTGGGCGGGCCGCTCGCCATCGGGTTCGACAAGCTCCCGGCCGGGGTGACGGTCAGCGCCGAGCCGATGGAGCCGGGGCTCAACGTCGTCCCGGTGGTGTTCGAGGCCAAGCCGGACGCGCCGACCGCGGGCACCCTGGTCGCGATCAGCGCGACCCACCCCGACCCGAACGTGAAGGCCCCGAGCCGCACCGCCCTCGACGCGGCGCTCACGCTGGGGCCGCCGAACCAGACGATCTACGCCCGCCACGAGCTGGACCGCACCGCGATCGCGGTCGCCGAGGCCGCCCCGTACTCGATCGAGGTGATCGAGCCGAAGGTGCCGCTGGTGCAGAACGGGACCGCCAACCTCCGCGTGGTCGCCAAGCGGGCCGAGGGCTTCAAGGGGGCGATCACGGTGTTCCCGCTGTGGACCCCGCCGGGCATGGGCATCCAGGGCTCGGCGGTGATCCCCGAGGGGCAGACCGAGTGCGTGCTGCCGATGAACGCCGCCCCCGACGCCGGCGCCCGGAAGTGGAAGACGGCCGTCCACGCGGTCGCGGACGCCGGGAAAGGTCCGGTGTGGACCGCGAGCCGGCTGTTCGCGCTCGAGGTCGTGGCCCCCATCGTCACGCTCACGATGGAGCGCCCGGCGGTCGAGCAAGGCGGGCAGACGCAACTGTTCTGCAAGGTCGCCGTCGGCGCGCCGTTCGAAGGCAAGGCGAAGGTGAACCTGATCGGGCTGCCCGCGAAGACCACCTCGCAGACGGTGGAGATCACCAAGGACACGAAAGAGTTCGCGTTCCCGATCACCGCGGACAAGACCAGCCCGGTGGGGCAGCACAACGTGTTCGCGCAGGTGATCGTCGAGCGCGCGGGCGAACAGATCGCGGGCAACACCGGCGGCACGCAGCTCCGCATTGATGTTCCGCTGCCGCCTAAGGTGGCCGCCACGCCCCCGCCGAAGCAGGAGGCCCCCAAGACGCCGACGCCGGCCCCGCCCGCCAAGGCGCCCGAGAAGCGGCTCACGCGGCTCGAACAGCTCCGCAAGGAGGCCGAGGAGCGCGAGAAGGCCGCGGCGGGCGGTGCACCGGCCCCCAAGAAGGAAGAGCCGAAGAAGCCGTGATATGATGGGCGCGTCCGCCCGCACGGAGAGAGCCATGAGTGAAGCCGCCGAAAAGCTGAAGCCGCTGCTGGACGCCCTGAGCGCCGCCGAGCGAACCGAAGTGGCCGCGTACCTCCGTTCGCTCACCGGCGGTCACGCCGAGCCGGACGCAGACGACGACGAAGAGCCGCTCACCCAGGACGAGTGGGAAGCGGCCTGGCTCCCGGAAATCGAGCGCCGCATCGCCGACTTCGAGAGCGGCAAAACGCAGGGTGTACCGGCCGATGAGTTCATGAGGCGCATGAAGGAGAAGTACGGGTGATTCCGATCGTCTCGCCCGACGCGCAGACGGAAATTGAAGGCGCACTCCTCGCGTCGCGCGACCCGGCGCGACTTCAGGCAGCCGTCACCGCTGCGCTCGCAACGATCGGCGCAAACCCGCGGATCGCCGCGCGCGTCGGAAAGTCACAGGTGAGGCGGTACATCTTCACCAACTTCCCGTACTCGATCATTTACACCGCGACGGCGACCGAGGTTCGTGTGTTTGCCTTCCCACACAGCAGCCGCAAACCCGGCTACTGGAAGAACCGCTTGCCGAAGACTTGAAGCCGGCCCTACCGCACGAGGCTCACCAGCATGCGCTACGCCTATCTGCTCGCGACGCTCGCCCTCGCCCTCGGCGGCCCCGCCCGCGCGCAGACGATCGCCGTCTACCCGCCGGACGTCAACCTCGAAACGGCGCGGGACCGGCAGTCGTTCGTCGTGCAGCTCACGCAACCCGACGGCATCACCCGCGACGTGACCGCCCAGGCGCAGGTCACCTTCGCGAACCCGGCGCTGGTGAAGCGCGAGGGCGTGTTCGTGCTGCCCGTCGCCGACGGCGCCACGGACATGCTCGTCGCGTTCGGCGGCCAGACGGTGAAGGTGCCGGTGAAGGTGACGCGGGCGAAGGAGGACCGGCCCGTCTCGTTCAAGCAGGACGTGATGCCGGTGTTCATGCGCGCCGGGTGCAACTCCGGCGGGTGCCACGGCGCCGCCCGCGGCAAGGACGGGTTCCGGCTGTCGCTGTTCGGCTTCGACCCGGACGGCGACCACTTCCGGCTCACCCGCGAGGTCAACGGCCGGCGGGTCAACCTGGCGGTGCCCGCCGAAAGCACCCTGCTGGAAAAGGCCACCGGGAAGGTGGCCCACACCGGCGGCGGGAAGATCAAGGAGGGGGACGAGTACTACCAGACGATCACGCGGTGGCTCGAGGCCGACGCCCCGACGGACGCCCCGACCGTGGCGCTGCCGGTGGGCCTGGAGGTGTACCCGCCGTCCGCGGTGCTCGACGGCCGGGACGAGAAGCAGCGGCTCGTCGTCCGCGCGAAGTACAGTGACGGCACCGACCGCGACGTGACCGCGCTGGCCCTGTTCCTCAGCAGCAACGACAGCGCCGCGAAGATCGCCCCGGACGGCGACGGCACCGCCACCGCGGGCGACCGCGGCGAGGCGTTCCTGATGGCCCGGTTCCACACGTTCACCATCGGGGTGCCGTTCATCACCCTGCCCAAGGACCTGAAGTTCGC
Source organism: Gemmata algarum (assembly GCF_034097035.1). Classification (NCBI taxonomy): domain Bacteria; kingdom Pseudomonadati; phylum Planctomycetota; class Planctomycetia; order Gemmatales; family Gemmataceae; genus Gemmata; species Gemmata algarum. Next base: position 40,665 of record NZ_JAXBLV010000002.1, on the reverse strand, counting down.
CTGGACCAACCCGCCCGAAGCCAACTACATCGACACGCTGGTCCACAACAAGCTGAAGAAGCTCCGCATCGAGCCCTCGGGCGTGTGCGACGACCAGACGTTCGTGCGCCGGGTGTACCTCGACATCGTCGGCGGGCTGCCGACCCCCGAAGAGTTCGCCCGGTTCATGGTCTCGACGGTGCCGAACAAGCGCGAGCTGCTCGTGGACGAGCTGCTCGACCGCAAGGAGTTCTCGGAGCTGTGGGTGCTGAAGTGGGCCGAGCTGCTCCAGATCCGGTCGTCGAACGAGGTCAGCTACAAGGCGATGCTCCTCTACTACGGCTGGCTGCAGGAGCAGATCTCCCGGAACGTGCCGACCGACGTGTGGGTGAAGGAGCTGCTGGGGGCCAACGGCGGCACGTTCAAGAACCCGGCGACGAACTACTACCAGCTCGAGCGCGACGTGCTGAAGGTGACGGAGAACGTGGCCCAGGTGTTCATGGGCATGCGCATCGGCTGCGCGCAGTGCCACAACCACCCGTTCGACCGCTGGACGATGGACGACTACTACGGGTTCGCGTCGTTCTTCACGCAGATCGGCCGCAAGGGCACCGACGACGCCCGCGAGCTGGTGGTCTTCAACTCCGGCGGCGGCGAGGTGAACCACCCGGTCCACAAGCGGCCGATGCCGGCGAAGTTCCTCGGCGGCACCGCCCCGGCGGACGTGGCCGGCAAGGACCGCCGGGTGGTGCTGGCGAACTGGCTCGCCTCCCCGGAGAACCCGTACTTCGCGAAGAACCTGTCGAACATCGTGTGGAACCACTTCTTCGGCCAGGGGATCGTGAACGAGGTGGACGACGTGCGCATCTCGAACCCGGCGAGCAACCAGGAGCTGCTCGACGCGCTCGGGAAGAAGTTCACCGAGTACAAGTACGACTTCAAGAAGCTGGTGCGCGACATCTGCACGTCGCACACCTACCAGCGCGCCACGCAGCCCACCAAGACGAACGAGAGCGACACCCGGAACTTCGCCCGCGGCCCGATCCGCCGCATCCGCGCGGAGACGATGCTCGATGTCATCACGCAGGTGACCGACACGAAGAACAAGTTCCAGGGGCTGCCGCTGGGCGCCCGCGCGGTGCAGATCGCCGACGGCGGGGTGAGCACGTACTTCCTGACCACCTTCGGCCGCCCCACGCGGGAAACGGTGTGCGCGTGCGAGGTGCGGCTGGAACCGACCCTGTCGCAGAGCCTGCACCTCCTGAACGGCGGCACGGTGGAGCCCAAGATCGCGCAGGGGAACCTGGTGGGGCGGATGCTGCAAGAGAAGAAGCCGCACGCGCAGATCATCGAGCAGATCTACATCCGCTGCCTGAGCCGCGGCCCCAAGCCGGACGAGCTGAAGAGCCTGCTCGCCGTCGTGGACGCGGCGAAGGACAAGAAGCAGGCGCTGGAGGACGTGTTCTGGGCGGTGATGAACTCGCGCGAGTTCATGTTCAACCACTGAGAAGACCCTAAAAACCTGGGGTGACACCCCGGGCAATGATCCCGGGGTGAAAACCCCGGGCAATGATCCCGCGCCCCGTTGGGGCGAAAGACCCCGGGGTTGTCACCCCGGGATCATTGCCCGGGGTGAAAACCCCGGGACCACAGAAGACCAAATGCCTTCGCCCCAACGGGGCGCGGGATCATTGCCCGGGGTGACAACCCCGGGATCATTGCCCGGGGTGACAACCCCGGGACCACCAACCCGGCGCGCGGCCCCGGTTTGCACCCCGGGGTTGTCACCCCGGGCTATGAACAGCCGCCCCTCCGGGGCGAAGGCAGTTGGTCTTCCGCCCCAACGGGGCGCGGGATCATTGCCCGGGGTGACAACCCCGGGATCATTGCCCAGGGTTTTCACCCCCTGGGCTCGGCTGAAGACAAAGGCACCGTGAGGCTTCCTGATATGCGGCATCTGACTCTGCTGTGTGGGCTGGTGGCGCTGCTCGGCGGCGGGTCTCGCGTCCTCGCCGACGCGAAGAACCCGACCTTCGACGACGACGTGCTGCCCATCGTCAAGCAGCACTGCGTCAACTGCCACAGCAACGACAAGCAGAAGGGCGACCTCAACCTCGCCACCTACGCCGCGCTCCAGAAGGGCGGCTCCTCGGGCGCCGCGGTGAAGGCCGGCGACCCCGGGAAGTCGCGCATCTACACGCTCTCGGCGCACATCGAGGAGCCGAAGATGCCGCCGAACGGGAACAAGATGCCCGACGCCCAGCTCGCCACCCTCAAGCTGTGGGTCGAGCAGGGGGCGCGCGAGAACTCCGGCAGCAAGGTCGCGGCCGCGCCGAAGGCCAGCACCGAGATCGGCCTGAAGTCGCTCGTCAAGGGCCGCCCCGAAGGGCCGCCGCCGATGCCCGCGCTCGGGAAACTGAAGCTCGAGCCGGTGCTGACCGCGCGCCGCCCGGGCTCGATCCTGGCGCTGGCCGCCAGCCCGTGGGCGCCGGTCGTCGCCATCGGCGGGCAGAAGCAGGTGATCCTCTACAACACCGACACCGGCGCGCTGGTCGGGTTCATCCCGTTCGAGCACGGGCAGATCAACAGCATCAAGTTCTCGCGCAACGCCCAGCTCCTCCTCGTGGCCGGCGGCAAGGGCGGGCAGTCCGGCAAGGCGGTGCTGTACAAGGTGGAGACCGGCGAGAAGGTGATCGAGGTCGGCATCGAGTCCGACGCGATCCTGTCCGCCGACATCTCCGCCGACCAGACGCAGATCGCGGTCGGGAGCCCGTCGAAGCTGGTGCGCATTTACTCCACCGCCGACGGCAAGGTGGTCCGCGAGATCAAGAAGCACACCGACTGGGTGACGGCGGTCGAGTACAGCCCGGACGGGGTGCTGCTGGCGACCGGCGACCGCAACGGCGGGGCGTTCGTGTGGGAGGCGTTCACCGGGCGCGAGTACTTCGCGCTCCGCGGACACACGGCGGCGGTCACCGACATCGCGTGGCGGGACGACTCCAACGTGCTCGCGACCGGCAGCGAGGACACCACAATCAAGCTGTGGGAGATGGAGAACGGCGGGAACATCAAGAGCTGGGGGGCGCACGGGGGCGGGACCGCGAGCGTGCGGTTCACCCACGACGGCAAGCTCGCCAGCACCGGCCGCGACAAGGTCACGAAGCTGTGGGACCAGAACGGCACCGCGCTGAAGTCGTTTGAGGCGTTCCCGGACCTGGGGCTCAAGGTGGCGGTGACGCACGACAACGCGCGGGTCATCGCCGGCGACTGGGGCGGGGTGGTGAAGGCGTGGAGCGCGGCCGACGCCAAGGCGGTCGCCGTGCTGGACGCGAACCCGCTGCCGGCCGCCGAGCGGCTGAAGCGGGCCGAAGCGACCCTCGCCGCCGCCGCGACCAAGCTCCAGGTGGTGCAGGCGGCGTTCGACGCCGCAGCGCTCAAGGCGAAGCAGGCGACGGACGCGCACACCGCCGCGGTCGCGAACGCCAACAAGATCAGCGCGGACCTCGCGGCGGCCCAGAAGGCCGTGACCGATTTCACCGCGGCGGCGAACGCGGCGAAGCCCCTCGCCGACGCCGCGAAAGCGGAGGTCGATAAGGCCGCGCCGGCCGTGGCCCCGGCGGCGAACAAGGTGGCGGCCCTGGAAGCGACGGTGACGGCCGAGGCCGCCGCCGCGAAGGCGCTCGCCGCCGCCGCCGCGAAAGCGCCCGGCAACCCGGACCTCGCGGCGCAGTCGAAGAAGAAGGCCGACGCGGTCGCGGCCCTGAGCGCCGAACTGGCCGCCGCGAAGAAGGCCCACACCGACGCCGCCGCGGCGCTGAAGGCCGCCCAGGAGAAGTTCGCGGCGCAGTCGAAGGCCCATGCCGACGCGACGGCCCAGATCGCCGCGCACCAGCAAAAGGTAGCCGCCCTGACGCCGACGGTGAAACCGGCCGCGGACGCGGTGCCGCCCGCGAAGGCCGCGATGGACGCCGCGAACGCCGCGGTGGCCCCCGCGAAGGCGGCGCTCGACGCGGTCAACGCCGAAGTGGCCGGGGCGAAAGCCACGATCGAACAGCTCAAAGGGACGGCGCCGAAGAAGTGACGTTCGTGAGAGTCGGTTCCTGTGTTTCGGTACGGCTCACCCTCAGCGCGTCCCGATCGCGCGCCGAGGGGTCGGTGTCCCCTTAGCAAGCCCGGGCGGCCCGATATATTGTTCGCCCCGCGGACGAGCCGCACGGGGAGTGCGGAGCGTTACGGCCGCCCTGCCGGCCCACTTCGGCGGGGCGAGTTCGGACACAGATCAGCGAATCTCACGCTTCCCGAGCGCATGCGCCGCCCCATCTCCCGATAATTATCCACGAGCAAACAACTCGCAGTTGTGAACAGCGGAGTGGCCCCAAGGGCCGCGCAGCCAAGACGCAACCCCGGTCAGCCAACAGCCTGCCAACGGATAACGGCGTGAAGTACTTGCGCGTCCTCGCGCGCCGCCGCTCACTTCGATTCGGCAACCGTGACCAGCCAGCATACCGAGTATCGTATCAGCTCAATCTCACATGCGACAGCGACACGTAGTGGACAATTATCGCCCTTACGTGAGCACCCATTGGCCATACGCTCGGCGCGAGTCCGGGGTCGCCGATGTGGTCAAGCAGGGCTCAAACACTCTACGGGCCGAGGTCGGGCCAGTCGGATCAAGGCCACGGCCCCCCGATGCCTCCAGTACACCACGCCAGCAACCCGCAAAAATAAATCGATTTGACAATTAACATAATAACTCCGATTATCTTTTACCGATTCACTTTGACACGTTACACCATTAATCTTTAGCATGACACCCACTTAGTACAGGACAAGGCAAAGCGGGTGTAGCATTCACTCTCCAAGCCGATCTTGCGCGACGCCTGAGCTTGCCCAAAAGTCCTAAGTGCTGTCGGCAACAGCCGAACCGATCGCGTCTCAGCCACGGGTATGGCCCGTGATCTTCATCAGTGCCCCGGAGACCTCTCCCATGCGGTTCCTGCGTCTGCGGTCCAAACAGCGTCAGTCGTTCGGAGCGTCCCCGTCCCAGAAGCGCCCGGCCCCACTCACCCTGACCCAACTGGAAGCGCGTGACAACCCGGCCATCCCGGTCGGGTTGGCGGTCACGCCCCTCTACGCTTGGGGCATCGGATCGGCCCCTTCTGGGTACGTCGAAACACACACCGTGAGTCAGTCCGAGGCAAGCACGGTGACGGTGGACCAAGCGGGAAGCGGTTCGGCCGGCACGTTCACCATCGACGTGGTCGGGTCCGGATCTGCGAGCGACACCGCCAGCGGGTCGGGTAGCGGCAGCGGGGCGGGCAGCGGCAGTGGATCGGGCAGCGGTAGCGGGTCGGGAAGTGGCGGCAGCACCATCGTAAACGACGTCGGCGCGCGTCAGTCGTGGGTATCGTACCACCTGACGATAAGCGGTACTTACGCCAACGGCGTATACACTGTGTCTGCGGAGACGTATACGGAAACGGGCGGGGCCACTTCATCCGAGACGTACGACTGGACGTACCCGTTCGGGGTTGTAACTAGGAATGAATACTCCGGTTCGAAGAACTACTCGCTCTCGTGGTCAGCCGTCGGAGACGGATCGGGTGGGCTAACGTATACGTCTTACTCGTACTCGACGACTAGTAATTACCACACGTTCTATCGATACATCGATGCGTCGGGCGCAAAAAACGAATACACAACTGATCAGCAGGGCTCGACCTCTACGACTGGGTCCGGTGTTACAGCAACCGGTTCCGGCACGGTGTTGACGCAGACGACATCGGTCACTTACGCCGCCAACGGAACGTTAACCTCTTCGGCTCAGAACAGTTCGGCCGCCCCATTCTCCGGCACAGTCCCGTTAAACACCTCCACGTCGATCTCGATACCGTGGCAGGCAGGGACCAGCGCGGCCACCAACTTTAGCTTCCGTGGGGTCTCGTCCGAATCGGCGTCCTTAACCGAGTCTGCTTCCTTCGGAGCAACGAGCGCCGGGTTCGACGTGAACTCGTTCACTTCGACTTACCAATCGCTCATCTCGGTCCATACGATCGACGACGAACCAAGCCTGTCCGGTTCTGGGACTGGGACCGAGTCGTTCCACCGGGACGAAGCCTTCACGGAAGGCAATGACGTGACCGGAAGTGGGTCGTACGTGGGTGGATCGGGCAACGCGAATTATCACGCGGTGGAGACGACATCGTTCGAGACCGACGATCAGCTCACCGTCAGTGGTGACTATTCCACCGGCTACAACGCGGCCGGTGAGGCATACGACCTTGTGTTCAACTATTCTCTGGATCTATCAGGCAGCGGAAGCACTTCCGTCACGCACGATTATCACGACGGCGGCACCGGTCCGGCGCTATCCGGAGAGATCTTCACGGCGTCTGCGTCCAGTCAGGCTGATTCCTCGTGGTGGGGTTCGCTCGACGGACAATCGTTCTAGGACTCATCAAACACTCCGGACAGTCTGTCCGTCTCGCTCTCGTTGCCGGGTCAATCCGGCTCGGTGGCCGCTCTGGACGGGGCTCAAGGCACGTTTCCCCTCGCTGCAACGATCCCGAATCTCGGGGGCTTCGTACTGGCTGAAAAGAAAGACAACATACCCTGGTGGCTCCCCACGACCGTCGTCCCGGGTTTCCCGGGTATGGCCCAAAACATCTACAACAAGAAAGTGATTGCGCTCGGTCAGAAGGGTTTGAAGAAGGGGGCCAACGCACTCGTGACCGAGACAATTCTTCAAGATGTCTACAGCACCGCAACCCCGCGAGGCTATGGCGTCGTTACCCTCGGTCCGACGCCGCAAACCCCAACGGGATCGGGCCAGATGTTTGCTCTTTCCGTTGGACGTGCCAGGGACCAGGCCGACTACGAAAAAGATATGCTAAAAACGTTTAAAACATCAAAATACACAAACATCAAACTTGTTTCACGAGAAGTGCAACTCGGCTACCAACTCGACTCGATTAACACGAACCCCCGCTCCGGCGATTTCATCGTCGAGTACAGGGTCTGGTATAACTGGACCGCCACAACAAACACGGGCCAAAATATCGCTTTCCAGCGGCCATCTATAGCGGGCTCATTGTACTTGCACGATGCGAAACTTGAGAAGATGAACCTTTTCCCGTAACACGCAATGGCTCCGGAACCAACAATGGTCCCGGAGCCGCTGTTCGATCCAGCCGAATCACAGGTGACGTATGCCCTTCTTACGGTTCGATAGCATCGTTGCAGCCGGGCTGGTGGCACTGGTGACGCTGGCGCCCGGTCGGAACACCGGGCTCATCACGGCCGCCGACGCCCCCAAGCCTCGGTTCACCCGCGCTGGCGAGGTGCGCGTGGCCGACCTCAGCGTGCAGGCCGGGGCGGTGATCGACGAGGACGCGGTGGTCGTGGTCGGCACCACACACTGTGACGCGGAGTCCGACGACCCGAACAAGCACGATGCCAACCGGCTCGGCCCCAACGGAGCGATCGTCGACCTGCGCGGCAAGAAGGCCAAGCCGTTCACGAACGGGCACACGGCGGGCATCTTTAGCGTGTCGGTCGGCCGTGACCGGATCGTGACCACGAGCAACAGCCGGGACCCGATGCTGCGCGCCTGGGACCTGAAAGCCGGCCGTACAGCACCGGCGGTCGAGATCGAAACGCCGCCACCCGATCGGAGCAACCAACGTTACCGGGCCACCCTATTCCACAAGAGCAACCGGGTGGCGATTGCGTTAGACGATCACGTACTGGTTTTGGACCCGGCCAAACCGAACGCTCGGGCGAAGTTCGCCATCCCGGAAGCCGAATGGTGGCCCGGGGAACTGGCCATCAGTCGCGACGACACCCGGATCGCCTGCACCGCCGGAAAATGCGGCCTCGTGGTGTGGGACACCGCGACCAAAAAGGCGACCTCCGTTCCACTCATGCCGGCGAACGCCGACGAGGCCGATTCGTGGGTCTCGGGTCACGCCATGTTCGGGCCGACCGGGGCGCTGTACGCGCTGCGCCACGGCCCCACCGAGGTGCCGGAGAAGACGGCCGAGAAGGACGTGCCTGCGGACCGCCGGTCCGTGGTCGGCATCGACCTCCCCGACGGCAAGGTGCTCCCGCTCGGCCTGGGCACGTCCGTCTATACCCTCCACGCCGCGATCGACCCGGCCGGCACGTGGCTGGCCGTCGTGGGTACCGCCCACGCCGACAAGCGGCTCCCGGACGGCACCGTCACCGGCGCGGAACTGCGGGTGTACCGGCTCGGCACCTGGGAGCTGGTCCACCGCGAGCAGATGGACGGGCTGGGAGAGGTGTGGGTGGCGTTCACACCCAGCGGCAAGCGCCTCGTCACCGCCAACTACGACGGCCGCGTCCGGTGGTGGGATGTCCAGGGGAAGTGAACGTGTAACATTCTGAGGCGCGAGCGGCGAAATAACGGGCCGGCTCTTCCGAACACTCCGCTGACTGGTGATTGCCTTCACGATGCCGGCCGCGGTGTACCGAGCCGATAGGTCTTTTCCCGTCCGGCCCAAAAACGGGTGACTGATGCGCGTGTTGCGGTTACCGGCCGTCGTTTTAGCGGCCCCGGTGTTGGCTCTTCTTCCCACACCGGCTCGGCCCGCTCCGGTCCCGAACCGGCCTACCCTCCGGCTCGAACCAGCCGGCGAGGTGAAGGTTCCCGACCTGGGGAGCCATGCAGTTGCACTGGTTGACGAGGCGACCGTGGTCGTGGTCGGAACCAAGGGCGTCGCTCCGCTCGGCGACCCGAACGAGTTGCCCCCAAACGCGGCATTCGTGGACTTGGCCACCAAAGCGGTGCGTCCGTTCCCGACCGGGCACACGGCGCGGGTCAACAGCGTGTCGGTCGCCCACGGGCGGGTGGCGACGACGAGCATCAGCACCGATACGAGCCCGAACCGGGACCGGACCGTCCGGATCTGGGATTTGAAGGCCAAGAAGACAACTGCCTCGATCACGATCGAGAAGCCCGCCGATAATACCACGTCGTTCTATGAGGCCACGTGGTTCCGGAAGTCCGAACGGATCGCGGTGCTCGCGGGCGAGCGAGTGCTCGTGTTCGACCCGGCCAAGCCGGACGATCGGATCGAACTCGCCTGCCCGCCGGCCCCGAAGCGATGGTTATCGGGGCCAGTGGCCGTCAGCCCGGATGACGGCCGGGTAGTCGGCTCCACCGGCGGAGGCGAGCTGATCGTTTGGGATATGGCGACCCGAAAGGCAACTGTGATTCGGGACGTAACCCCGCCCGAGGAACGACCGTTTGAATGGAACTTCGGACCCCTGGCGTTCGGGCGCAACGGGCACGTATTCGTCTGCCGGACGCGGAGTGACGACGAAGTGCCGGAAAAGACGGCCGAGAAGGACGTGCCGGCGGACCGCCGGGGGCTTGTTCAGGTCGACGTTGAGAGCGGGCGCCTCACCGCTCTCGGGTTCGGGCACACGATCCGCACCCACGCCAGCGCGACCGACCCGACCGGGGTCTGGGTAGCAACGGTCGGTTTCGCCCGGCCGGACCAGCCGAACTCGGGCAAATCAACTACCGCAGGGGAGGTGCGCGTGTACCACCTCGCGACGAAGGAGTTGGCGTGCCAGAAGCAGGTCGGGACAAATCCGCTCATCTGGGTGTCGTTCACTCCGAGCGGAAAGCGACTCGTCGCCGCAACTGCGTATGGAGAGGTAATGTGGTGGGACGTTCGGGCGAATTGACCGGGAACCGGCCGAACCACAGGTGTTCCATGGACTTGTTACGGTTGTATAGCATCGTCGCAGTCGGGCTGGTGGCACTGGCGGCGCTGCCCGGGTCGGTCCGTTCGGCCCCGGTCAAGGAGCGCCAGGTCTTCCCGCTGGTCGCGGGCGGGTCGGTCCGGCCCGACGACCTGTCCGTCCGGGACCTCGCCATCGTGGACGAGAACACGGTGGTGGTCGTCGGAACGACGTTCGACAAGGATGATGACACCAACCCCATCAACCTTGGCCCGAACGGGGCCATCGTTGACCTCGCCAAGAAGACCTCGCGGCCATTCACTAACGGGCACAAGGGGTGCATCTGCACGGCCGCAGTCGGCCGGGGGCGAGTCGCCACCATCAGCACGACCCGCGACCCGTTCCTGCGGCTATGGGACCTGAAATCCAGCAAGTCCGCCGGTGCAGTCCAGATCGACGAGCCGGATGGCGGCGGCAGCGCATCAGGTCATGAGGTTGGGTGGTTTCACAAGAGCGATCGGGTCGCGGTGTCGGTCAAAGACACGCTGCTCCTGTTCGACCCGGCCAAGCCGGACACGCGCACCGAATTGGCTGTTCCGGATAAGCGCCACTGGCCCCATCGCCCGATCGTGAGCCCGGACGATGCTCGCATCGCAGCCACCGCTTCGTCCGACCTCGTCGTCTGGGACGTGGCGACCGGGAAGGCGGAGGCCATCTCAGTGCGGCCCGAGAAGGCGGACCCCGAGGACGACTGGTCCGCGGGTCGATGCGCCTTCGGGCCGAACGGGTTGCTGATCGCGTGCCGGTCGGACGGCAAGGACGTGGTGCCACAGGGGAAAGACGAGGCGGACGTGCCGGCCGACCTGTGGGGTGTCGTGAAGATCGAGCGCGGGAAGGTGGTCCCGCTCGTCCTCGGCTGCACGGGCACGACCTTCGACTGCGCCCTGGACCCGTCTGGCATGTGGCTAGCCGTCTGCGGCTCGGCGCACCCGGACAAGCCGCTGAAGGACGGCTCGACCTCGGTCGGCGAGTTGCGGGTGTACCACCTGGGGACCAAGGAGCTGGCGTTCCGCGATCAGGTGGAGGGGCTGCCCCTGACCCACGTCGCGTTCGCCCCGAGCGGCAAGCGGGTGGTGTGCGCCACCTACGACGGACACGTCCGGTGGTGGGACGTAAAAGGGAAATGAACCGGCCTGCCAAAGCCCTGTGGGCCAGATGATGCACGCCCCAGGGATGGGGCGAACCCGTCGAACGCCTCTCCCGATTACCGTTTCGCCGGGAGAGCGGCGGGCGTTTCGTTCCGACAGACCCGCCTGACGTGAGCCCGGCCCGTGAAACCGACCCACCCTGTCGTCCTCGTCCCCGTTGGCACATCCATCGACCCGGCCTGCGACGACGCCCTCCGGGGACTGGAGCAGCGCGGGTACACGGTCCGCCGGGTCCGGGGGCACTCGGCCGCCGACTCGGCCCGCAACCAGATGGCCACCGACGCCCTGGCCGACGGGTTCGATGAGCTGATCTGGATCGACCCGGACGTGGTGTTCCGGCCCGACGACGTGGACGCCCTCCGCGCCAACGGCTGGCCCTTGGCCTGTGCCCTGTACCCGAAGCCGGGGCTTCGGGAGTTCGCCTGCACGTTTCTACCGCGCACCCCGACCGAGCGCGGCCGAACGTGCGCCGCGTGGTCGATGAGTACGCGCTCCGCCTCGGCTGGGAGCGGATCGTTCGAGCGGACTACTTGGGGGTGTTCCAAACCCTGGCGCGAGAGGTGCGCGGAGCGTGAACACACGCCGGGCCGATTTCCCCACCCGGCAACGGCCGCGGGGCCGCTGGTCTAGCGGGTCGAAGAATGAGAGTTCCAAGAGAAGTCAACCGGTGCGGTTGCGGTGCCCGTTCCGTGCGGATAGTGTCGAGAGCGTCGCCCTCACTCTCTGGGACACCGCCGATGTCTCGTCTCGCCGCCCTCGCCCTGCTCTGCGGTCTGCTGCTGCTCAACGATGGCAGAGGCCAGGAACCCAAAGGGAACCCCTGGGGCAAATCCGCACCGGCGCCGAAGCTCCAGCGCGCCGTTTACGCCGTCAAGAACGCCGACCCGGCCGTGCTCGCCCAGGTGATCGGACAACACTTCAAGGGCGAGGCCAGCGCGTTCGCCGCACCGCCCGGGTCGGGCAACGCGGTGCTCGTCAGCGGTACCGCTGAAACCGTGCCCGAGGTGGTCAAACTGCTCGAACTGCTGGACCGCAAGCCGCGCACGGTCGAGATCGAAGTTACCATCGCCGAGGTGCCGGCCAAGGACTGGAAGGAAGCCGAGCCGAAGCCCGAGGAGCTGGCCAAGTGGGGGCAGCAGATCAAGCTGACGGCTATCGAGGGGCAACCGGTGTCGACCCAGATGGGCGCCAGCAAGCCGATCGTGACCAGCACCGCGGTCGCTCCCGGCGGGTTCGGCGGACCGGCGGGAGCCGGCGGACCGGGAGGAGCGGCCGGGGGCCGTGGCGGGTTCCAACAGCGATCGATCAGCTACCGCGATGTCGGGACGACCGTGAAGGCGGCGGCGCGGGTCGGGGCCGACGACATCGTGGCCGTCGAGTTGAGCGTGGAGGGCACCCGGGTCCGAACGGCGGACGCGGCCGATGAGCCGGCCGCGCCATCGGTGGAGACCGGCTCACTGACCACGAAGGTCAGCGTTCCGGCCGGAAAAAGCGTGGTGGCCCAGGCGGTGCGGACCGAGGGGAAAGGCGGGGCGACGATATCGGTTGTGGTCGTCACCGCGCGCCCGACTGCCAAGTAACCGCGCCGCCCGCCGCTCGCGCAGTCACGAACTCGTCCCAGGGAACCAGGACAAGTCACCTCCGGCCGGCTACCGCCAGTGCCGGTGATGATGGTGGTGCGGGTGGCAGCACCCCGCGGCCGACAGGAGCAGCACAGCGGCGAACACGGCGCAGCAGATCGAACGCATCGCATCACCTCGCGGACGAACGCAACCGTCCAATTGTACCCGCGTCACCAAGGCGCTGTGCGCCTTCACAACAAGCCGACGCGCCGTTCGCGGCCGTGGTCACGTTGCCCCGGCCCCGAAGCGCAAACCCCGATTGGCCGATCGACCGCTTCTTCACCTTTCCGAGCCGCAATCACCGAGAAGCGGGGCGGCCTCAACGTGCCCAAAGCCCCCATGTTCCGTACACGAACCGTCCGACATTTTCCTTGACGCCCGAGCTCGTTCGGGTATAGCCGCCGGTTCTCTGCGCCAGTCCGTGTACACTTGGGGGAGTACCGCATGGACGCGGTCCACACATCGGCCCGCGGCCGCACGCCCGCCGGGCGCCCGCGCCGCACGAAGGCGGGGCGAGCGGCTTTTCTGTTCCTGCCGGTTCTCCTGGCGCTGGTCGTGTGCGCTGCGGTTGCTTATGCCAAGCAGCCGCCCGCGCCGAAGCACCCGACCAACCCGGTCCTCCCGGCCGCCGGCGACGGCACCCGCGACCCCAAAGACCCCAAATGGTCCACCGACCCGTCTGACCCGTTCCCCATGCCGCCGGAACTGGCCAACGTCGAGCTGATGAAGCAGACGCCCGCGGAGGCCTACGCCAAGTCCGCCGGGTGCATGGCGTGCCACAAGGGGGTGGGCGACCCGCACGGCAAGGACACGCTCCGCATCGGCTGCACCGACTGCCACGGCGGGGACGCCACCACCACCGACAAGAGCCGGGCGCACGTGCTCCCGTCGATGCCGCAGTTCTGGCCGTCGTCGGGCAACCCGGTCCGCTCCTACACGCTCCTGAACAACGAGTCGCCGGCGTTCGTCCGGTTCATGAACCCGGGCGACTTCCGCATCGCGCACATCTCGTGCGGCACCTCCGGGTGCCACCCGAAAGAGGTGCAGACGAACCGCAAGCAGATCATGGCCACCGGGTGCATGCTGTGGGGCGCCGCGGCGTACAACAACGGCACCCTGCCGGTGAAGCGCGCGATCGTGGGCGAGGCGTACGGCATGAACGGCGCGTCGCTCATGCTCAAGACGTACCCGCCGCCCACCCCCGAAGAGGAGAAGCGCGGGGTCGTCGCGCAGCTCGTGCCGCTGCCGCGGTTCGAGATGAGCCAGCCGGGCAACGTGCTCCGCATCTTCGAGCCGGGCGGGCGGTTCCTCCCCGAGATCGGCATCCCCGAGCGGATGGACGAGCCGGGCCGCACCCGGGTGCGGCTGAGCCTGCGCGGGCTGGGCACCAGCAACCGCACGGACCCGGTGCTCGTCAGCGCCGGCAAGACCCGCCTGTTCGACCCGACGCTCAACTTCCTGGGCACCAACGACAACCCCGGCGACTACCGCTCGAGCGGGTGCAGCGCGTGCCACGTGCCCTACGCCAACGACCGGTCGCCGGTCCACTCCGGGTCGTACGCCAAGTTCGGCAACCGCGGGCTCACCGCCAACCCCGACCCGGCCATCCCGAAGAACGAGCCCGGGCACCCGATCGACCACAAGTTCACCAACGCCATCCCGACCAGCCAGTGCATGGTGTGCCACATGCACCCCGGCACCACGGTCATGAACAGCTACCTCGGGTTCATGTGGTACGACGAGGAGTCGGACGGGCGCCACATGTACCCCGCCAAGCAGAAGAACCCGACCGCCGAGGAGCTGATCCGCTCGATGCTGCGGAACCCGAACGAGTCGGCCGCCCGGGGGCACCTCGCGGACCCCGAGTTCACCGCCAACCTGGCCGACCTGAACCCGCACCTGTCGAAGGTCCACTTCGCGGACTTCCACGGCCACGGGTGGGCGTACCGCGCGGTGTTCAAGAAGGACAAGAAGGGGCACTGGACCGACCACCAGGGGCGGTTCGTCGGCCCGCCCACCGCGGCGAAGATGGCCGCGGCGGTGGACTGGTCGAACAAGGCCCGGGCGTTCCACCAGGACCACCGGTTCCCGGACCCCAAAACCGGGTCGGCGGAGGCGAAGAAGGCGGAACAGGCGCTCGGCGACTCGTGCCGCAGCGGCCAGCCGGTCCACATGCTCGACATCCACCTGGAGAAGGGGATGCACTGCGTGGACTGCCACTTCTCGCAGGACATGCACGGCAACAACCGGCTCCACATGGAGGTCCGCGCGGCCACCGAGATCGCGTGCATCGACTGCCACGGCACCCCGGCCCGGCACGCCACCCTGAAGACCAGCGGCCCCGCGAGCTACACCTCCGCGCCGGACGGCCTGGGGCGCAACCTGCTCGCCATGAAGACCCCGTTCGGGGTCCCGCGGTTCGAGGTCCGCGAGGCCCCGGACGGCACCCGGCGGTACTTCCAGAACAGCTCGGTGCAAAAGGGGCTCCAGTGGGAGCTGGTGCAGACGAAGGACGTCATCACGAAGGGGCACCCCCGGTACAACGAGAAGGCCGCGCACGCCAAGACGGTGCGGGTCGATAAGGCGACCGGGAAAATGGTGTGGGGCGAGCTGCCGGCCGACGGCCAGTGCGCCCACTCGAACGACAACATGACCTGCATGACGTGCCACTCGGCCTGGAACCCGAGCTGCTTCGGGTGCCACCTGCCGCAGCGGGCCAACGTCAAGGCCCCGACCCTGCACGCCGACGGGGACACGCAGCGGAACTACACCGCGTACAACTTCCAGACGCTCCGGGACGACGTGTACATGCTGGCCCGCGACGGCGACGCCACCGGCAACAAGATCAACCCGGCCCGGTCGAGCTGCGCGATCCACGTCACCTCGGCCAACGGGAACCGCGAGTCGATCTACGTCCAGCAGCAGACGCTGTCGGCCGAGGGGTACAGCGGGCAGGCGTTCAGCACCAACGTGCCGCACACGGTCCGCGGCAGCGGGGTGGGCGAGACCAAGCAGTGCAGCGACTGCCACCTGTCGAAGAAGAACGACAACAACGCGTGGATGGCCCAGCTCCTGATGCAGGGCACGGGCGTCATGAACTTCATGGGCAAGTACGCGTGGGTGGCGGCCGGCGAGGAGGGGCTGTTCGGCGTCCAGGTGACCGAGAGCAGCGAGCCGCAGGCGGTGTTCGGCAGCGACCTCCACTACTACGCGTACCCGGACCACTACAAGAAGCACGCCGCCGCCGGCGGGCTCCTGAAGAACGCCCACGAGCACCCGGGCCGCGACATCGCCAAGGGCATGACCCGGCCGCTCAAGAAGTCCGAGGTGCTGATGGTGCAGAACCGCGGCGAGTACTGCTACGCCGCGTGCGGCGAGGGCGGGGTCCGAGTGTTCGACATCGCGTTCATCGACGATAAGGCGTTCGCCGAGCGGATCACCACCGCCCCGGTGTCGCCCCTGGGCCAGAAGTTCTACGTGGACACGAAGTACGCGACCTACGTCGCGGCCCCCTGCACCCCGGCGGTGGACCCGACGCGGAAGATGATCCCGGGCAACAAGGAGCAGCCGATCCACCCGCTGTTCGGGTACCTCTACGTCTGCGACAAGTACGAGGGGCTGATCCTGATCGGCGCGGCCACCACGCTCGACGGCAACCCGGTCAACAACTTCCTCAAAAAGGAAGTGTGCTTCAACCCGGACGGGCTGCTGTACGGGGCCAAGCACGCGCACGTCGTCGGGCACTACGTGTACGTGTCGTGCGACGCCGGGCTGGTGGTGATCGACATCGACGACCCCAAGAAGCCGAAGGTGACGAGCGTCGTCGGCGAGAAGCACCTGAAGCACCCGCACATGGTGGCGACCCAGTTCCGGTACGCCTACGTGTGCGACGAGGAGGGCCTCAAGGTGCTCGACATCACCGACCTGGCGCGGCCGGTGCCGAAGTCGAAGGTCCTGCTCCCGGACGCCCACAGCGTCTACCTGGGCCGCACCTACGCCTACGTGGCGGCCGGGCCGCGCGGGCTCGTGATCTTCGACATCCAGAACGCCGCGGAGCCGAAGTTCGAGACGGCGTTCACCGCCGGCGGCCACATGAACGACTGCCACGACGTGAAACTGGCGATCACGTACAACAGTCTGTTCGCCTACGTCGCGGACGGGAAGAACGGGCTGCGGGTGGTGCAACTGTTCTCGCCCGAGACGCCCGGGTATGAGGGGTTCAGCCCCAAGCCCACCCCGCGCCTGGTGGCGACGTACCGGCTGCCGCACGGCGGGCACATCCTGAACGTGGCCCGCGCCCTTGACCGCGACCGCGCGGTGGACGAGAGCGGCAACCAGATCGGCGTGTTCGGCCGCGTCGGCGCCCGCCCGCTGAACGAGAAGGAGCAGCACAAGATGTACCTGCGGAACGGTGCCCCGTGGTACGTCAGCGACGACCCGAAGGACGCCCTCTACGAGGAGCGCCGGCAGAAGTAAGCAACGGCCAAGATTGAAGACAGGTTGGCCGCAAAAAAGCACAAAGGGCACAAAAGAAAACCAAGACAGAAGAGTGAGTTCAGACACTTCTTCTGTCTTGGTTTTCTTTTGTGCCCTTTGTGCTTTTTTGCGGCCAATCGTCTTCAATCTGCCGCATTCCGCGGCCGGTCACATTACTTCGGGGACACGTCGAAGTCGGTCGGCTTCAGTTCGGTGGTCGGGCCGGTGACCTCGATCGTCTCTCCGGCGCGGCCCTTCACGCCGCCGCGGAGGCCGTTCTCGTGCCAGTACACGATGCGCACCTTGCCGGCCGGGACGTTCTTGATCTCGAAGTTCCCGTTCTCATCGGTGACCGCGTAGTACGGGTGGTCGAACACGCGCACGTAGCCGGTCATCCACGGGTGGACGGAGCACTTGTACTGGATCGGCGCGGACTCCTTCACGAGCGGGGTCGGCATCGTCCAGTCGGTCTGCTTGGGGAGGTTCGGGTTGTGGGAGCCGTTGTTGCCGCTCTCCCAGTAGAAGTTGTGCGCCACCGGGGACGGGTTCTTCACCACCAGCTTGTCGCCCACCCGGGCCGCGGTGACCCGCTTCACGAACACGCAGCACGGCTGGTCGATCACCACCTCCCCCGGCTTCCGCTTGGCGTCGTCCGGGTGGAACTGGTCCTTCTTGAACTCGGCCTTCAGGTCGGTGTCGTCCGGGCGTAGGTACACGACCACGTTCTTGACGCCCCGGTTCTTCGGGTTCACCAGGACCGACTCGTCGAGCAGCGCGCCCTTGCTCAGGCAGTGCTCCTTGTCCTGGGTGACGTTGAGTTCACCGCGCTTGGGCAGGTCCTTGTCCTTCGGGAACAACACCTGGCCCTTGACCGTAACCCACTTATCGTCGGCCGAGGCGGCGAAGCCGGTGCCGGCGAGTACGACCGCCGCGCACAGGGAGGCAAACGCGAAACGTTGCATAACTGGAGCAACTCCGTCGGGAAAGGTAAGTGAGGCAGGGTGGCGAGAACCGACCCTGGTATTGTTCCCGCGAAGTGTCCGTTCGTCCAGAGGAGGAACGGAAGGCCGCCGCAAAGGCACAAGGGAAACACAAAGGCGCACAAAGGAGGCGGAGATGGGGTGTAAAAGAATAAAGACCGTTGGGCACCAAGAAGGAGGCCAATTCGCCCTGCTTCTCGGTGCCCAACGGCGCCACTTGCTTCGGTCCTAACCTGTTACTTGGAATCTCTTTGTGCGAATTCGCACCACTCTTCCCCAGCCCGTGGCGTCTCTTCTGCGGTCCGCTTTTTCGGCCTACCCCCGGAGGATAGCCAGCACGTCGGAGTGCAGCTTGCCGTTGGTGGCGACGACGTCGGGAGTGTGGATAGTGGGCACGCCGCCCCAGTCGGTGAACGTGCCGCCGGCTTCCTCGACGATGGATTTGGTCGCGGCCACGTCCCACGGGTTCACCCCGTGCTCGATCATCACGTCCGCGGCGCCCTCGGCCACCAGCACGAACCCGTAGAAGTCGCCGTGCCCGCGCTGCCGCTGGGTCTGCTTGTACAGGTTGTGGAACGCCTGCTCCCGGCCGGACCGGGTGAACCACCCCATGCTCGAGTAGCACAGCGAGCACTCGGCAAGTGTGGACACGTCCGACACCCGGATGCGGCGCTCGTTGTGGTACGCGCCGTCGCCGCGGAGGGCGCGGTACGTCATCCCGAACACCGGGATGTAAACCACGCCGCCGATCTGCTCGCCCTGGTACTCGAGCCCGACCAGCGTCGCCCAGATGGGCACGTGGCGGATGAACGACTTGGTGCCGTCGATGGGGTCGATGATCCACCGGTACCCGCTGGTGCCGGGCTGGTCGCCGAACTCTTCGCCCAGGAACCCGTCGTCCGGGAAGGCGGCGGTGACCGCCTCGCGGATCAGCTTCTCCGCGTTCTTGTCGGCCTCGGTCACCGGGCTGCTGTCGGCCTTGTGTTCCACCTGGAACGTGGACTCGTAATAGGCCCGGGCGAGGTCGCCGGCCTTTTGGGCCGCGTTCACGGCCAAGTCGTACCGGTTGCGCCAGTCCGCGTTCATCAGCACCTACTCCCGCCCCTCACCGCTGGGGAGGGGCCAACCCGTACCTTCGCGCCGCCGCAACACGGCCCTCCGGCGGCTCGCCCCGCGCGACAGGGAGAACCAGGGCATTGCGCACACTCAGGACTTCGGGTCAAAAGTCGTAAAGTCACAAACCATTATTAAAACTGAATTTGTGACTTTACGACTGTTGACCTGACGACTTTTGACCCGAAGCCTTTAAACCACTTCCGCCGGCGCCACGACCGGCGTGCGGCTCTTGGCATAGGCCGCGCAGCCGACGATCCCCGAGTCGTCGCCCAGTTGTGCCGCGACGCACCGCACGCCGGCCGCGGCGCCCGGGAGCGTGTACCGCTGGGCGATCTCCCAGATCCGCTCGATGAAGTTGTCGCCCAGCGCGCCGGCCACCCCGCCGCCGAGGACGATCACCTCCGGGCTGACGAAGTTGATGAGCCCGCCCAGCGCGGCCCCCAGCGCGCGGGCGGCGTCGTCGACCAGTTCGACCGCGACGGGGTCGTCCTTCTGGTAGTACTCGGCGAGCTGCGAGCTGCGGACGGCGCTCAGGTCCACGCCCTTCCACTCTTTGCGCACCCGCTTGGGCGAGTCGTCGAGCTTGTCCTTCGCCCGCTTCATCATGTACTTACGGCCGGCGATGCCTTCGAGGTGCGTCCCCCGCCGCCAGTGGACGACGAGGTGCCCGATCTCGCCGGCGTTCCCGTTGAACCCGGTGAACAGCTCGCCGTTGAGGATCAGCCCGCCGCCCACGCCGGTGCCGACGAACACGCCGAGCACGTTGCGGGCGCCTTTGGCCGCGCCGTAGGCGAACTCGCCGTAGGTGCCCATCCGCACGTCGTTCTCGACGACCAGCGGCCACCGCCACGACTCGGGCATCAAAGGCCGCACATCGACGTCGCGCCACTCGAGGTTGGGCGCGAACTTGACCCGCGTGGTGCCCAGCTCGATCTGCCCCGGGACGCCGATCCCCATCCCGCGGATCTGGGCCGGGTCGACGTTCGACTCGCGGACCACGGCATCAACGGCTTTGACGATGTTGCCGAACACGCCCGCCGGGCCGGTGTCGGCGGCGGTGGGCTGTTTGGAACGCGCGAGTAACCGCAGGTCGTCGTCGAACAGCCCAGCGAGAATCTTGGTTCCGCCGAGGTCGACGCCGAGCCAGTATCCGGTGCTCATGCCGGGCTTCCGTGAGGGTCTGTCCGGTCGTGGGCCGCGAGCCGTCCTGGCGCCGCTATTGTAAGACCGGGTTGCGCTTCCGCAACGAGAAACAATGCCGCAGTCATGTGCGAACGGCCGCGGTGGCGCGCCGCACGTTCTGGACGAACCGCGCCACCTTGTCCGGGTCTTTGACGCCCGGCGCGCGTTCGACCCCGCTGGCGACATCGACGCCCCACGGCCGAACGGTGGCAACCGCCTCTTCCACGTTTTCCGGCGTCAGGCCGCCTGCGAGGATGAGCGGCACGCCGACATCGAACTGTTGTAGCAACTGCCAGGGGGCGCGGTGCCCGGTGCCGCCCATCTGCCCGACCACAAACGAGTCGATCAGCACCGCCGCCGGGGGGCGCCCCGCGGCCACTGCGGCGTCCACGAACCGGCGCACTGAGTCCAGTCCCTCCCGATCCTTTACCCGGAACGCGGGGACGTGCGCGAAGGGGAACGTGTCCTCGGTCGGCGGGTGGTCGTCGTAGCTCTGAACGCCCCGCAAGCCGAGTTGGAACGCGATCGCACACGCCTGCCGCATCGGCGTACCGACGAACACCCCGACGGCGGATGTGAACGCGGGCAGCGCGCGGACGAGCGCGGCGGCCTGCTGGGGCGTGATGTAGCGCGGCGATTGGGGGTAGAAGTTCAGCCCGACGGCGTCGGCCCCGGCGTCGGCCGCGAACCGGGCGTCCTCGGGGGTGGTGACGCCGCAGATCTTGATGCGAACCATGCTGCTGTTGTATCTGGCGAGCGGGGGGCGTAAGCCCCCCGAGAAAAAGCCCGGAGCAAAGAGAACGATCCGGCGCACTTCTGCGGGCGTGAAGTCCGGAGTAACGCGCGCCCCGCACTTCCGCTGATCTTTGCTCGTCGCCGTTCGTCGAATCCGATTCGCTCGTGAAACCGCCCCACGCACGCCGCGCACTTCTGCTGACCTTTTGCTCGTGATCTGCCGTTGTTTGGTGGAAAATGTGACAGCCCAAACCACGCACGCCGCGCACCTCCGCTGACCTTTTGCTCGGGGGGCTTACGCCCCCCGCTCGCCGGGCAACTTGAAGATGTCCGCGACCTTGGCGACCAGCCCGGGCAGACCGTCCCCGCCGGTCGCACAGGTTACCCGCCGAGCTTCTGTCGCGCCAACGCCAGCGCGCCGTGGATCACCACCTCCTCGCCCAGCGCCGCGGGCACGATGTCGGTTAGCCCAGCGAACGGCGGGAACGTGCGCGCGGCGACCTTCTCGCGAATTGGTTTAAAGAACAGTTCCTCGCCGATCAGTGATACGCCGCCTCCGATCACGACGCGGGCCGGGCACAGAAAGGTAATCATCTGCGCGATGGCAGTCGCGAGAGAATCCGTTGCCCCTTCGAAAACCCAACGCGCGGTGGCAACGCCTTTACGTGCCAGATTCGCAATCTCTTTGGCCGTTAATTGCCCGTTGCGACACAGATCCGTGTGCCTGACGGCCCAATCCTCGATTCCACGGCCCGATGCAACGTCTTCAGTTGTGAGGTGCGGCCCTTCGGGCGCTTCCACGCTCGTCTCTTCGTCCGCTTGGTTGTTCCACACATGAACGTAGTGCCCGATCTCCGCGGCCCCTCTTCCGACGCCGCGGTAGATCTGGCCGTCGATGATGAGCCCGCCGCCGACACCTGTGCCGACTGTGATGTAGAAGATCGGCGACAGCCCCCTCCCCGCGCCGAACAGCGCCTCGCCGAGTCCGGCCACGTCGGCGTCGTTGCACAGCACCGCGGGGGCGCCCACAAGGTCACTGACCCAGTCCGCGAGCGGGAAGCCGTCCCAGCCTTGAATTTGATGGGATTTGATGACCGTCTGGCTGCGGTCGTCGGTGGGGCCGCCGAACCCGATCCCGACGCCCTTCAGCGCGCCGCGATCGGTGTTCGCTTTCGTGAGTAGTTCCGGAACGGCGCTGATGATCTGCTTGCGGATGCCTTCGCCGCCCTCCGCGGGGTTCACGGTGCCGCGCCAGAGGGCGTGAATGTGACCGTCGCCGTGGCCCAGCCCGAGTTGGAGCTTCGTTCCGCCGATCTCGATCCCGAGGAACATGCGTAGCCTCCCTGTACCCGTGGATACAGGGAGACCCTACCGACTTCCTCAATCGTCGTCATCGTCATCGTCGTCGTGATCTTTCTTCGCGGCCTTCAGCGGCACGAAGAACGCGGCCCGCACCGGCGGCGGCATCGGGCTCCGCTGGCCCCGCACCGCCTTCCAGATGATCTCACTGAACAGGATGTCGTCCAGCGTGTCCTCCTTCGCGAGGTCCTGCTTCTCCATCCACGCGGCCCCGAACCCGCCCGGCTTGTTCTTCTCGGTGAGGTCCACCTTCGGCGCCTCGTGCGTGTAGCCCGACAGGTCCGGCTTCGCGGTGAACGAGTTGTACATCGGCCGCGCCGCGGCGTCGAACTGGCTCATCGGCTTGACGCCGAGGATCAGTTCCATCGTCCGCAGCATGCTGGTCGTGGAGTAGAGCGTGCTGTCCACGAACTTGCGCTTGGTGTACGGCGACACCACCAGCGCCACGGAGCGGTGCGCGTCCACGTGGTCCGGGCCGTTCTGGGTGTCGTCCTCGATCACGAAGATCGCGGTCTCCTTCCAGAACTTGCTCTTGCTGACGCCCTCCACCAGGAGCCCGAGGGCGAGGTCGTTGTCGGCCACCATCGCGGTGACCGTGGGCGCCCCGACCTTCGTTCCGGCGGTGTGGTCGTTGGGCAGCCGCACCACCTGCATCCGCGGCATCTCGCCGGCCTGCTCAAACCGCTTCAACTCGCTGATGAACCGCTCCGCGCGTTTCACGTCGGTGTATTCGAGGTCGTAACCGCGGAACCGCGGGTCGATTTTGCCCTCGAGCGCCGGGACCGCGGGGATGCCGTCCTCGAACCCGCCGTCCGGCCGCCGCTTCCCGTTGTTGACCCACTCGCCGTAGGCGCGGTAGCTCACCTTGGCCTCCGCGCACTTGTCCCACAAGTAGCCGCCGCTGGGTCGGGCGATCAGGTCCTTGGCCCCTTCGCTCGGGTAGCCGAAGATCTTTCCGCCGCGGTAGCTGAGCGGCCAAATCTTCTCGACGAAGTCGGTCGCGTAGGCGCCCATCGTCCACTCGTGCCCGTCCGCGGACACCTCGCCGTCCACGTACAGGTTGTCGAGCAGCACGAACTGCTTCGCGAGCTTGTGGTGGTTCGGGGTCACGCTCTCCGGGAACAGGCACAGCGAGGCGTCGCCGTTGCCCTCCTTGATGTCGCCGAACACCTGGTCGTAGGTGCGGTTCTCCTTCACGACGTAGATGCAGTACTTGATCGGCGACGCCTCGCCGAGCTTCTTCGGGATCGGGTTGCCGGGTTCGACGGCTTCGGCCCGCACGGCGCTCTCGGTGCGGAGCGGGCTGCACGCGTAGGCGGTCTTGCTGTGCGTGGCCATTTGGTCGGGCGTCGGCACCCGCATCACCGTCAACGAACCCTTCAGAAGCTGGCCGATGTACTCGTTCAGGTTCCGCGACTGCGGCACCAGGGGGTTCGGGCCGTTGCGGTTCGACTTCGACGACAGGCCCTTACCGTTCGCGATGTAGAGCTGCTTGTCGCTGGCGTTGTACCGCACGCTGGTGGGGTACCAGCCGGTGGGGACGAACCCGAGCGAGACGGCTTTGGTGCGGTCCTTGACGGCGAACACGCTGAGGTTGTTGGCGTCGGCGTTGGCGACGAACAGCATCTCGCCGTCGGGCGTGAGGGTGAGGCTGTTGGGGGTGTTGCCGTTGGGCGCGTTCGGGTACAGCGCGCAGTTGATCGTTTGCAGCCCCTTACCGGTGGCCGGGTCGATCACACTCACCTTCGTGGAGTTCGCGCACGCGACGTAAAGCGCGTCCCCCTTCGGCGCGAGGGCCATCTCCGTCGGGTGCTCGGCGGTGGGCCAGGTTTCGACCACCGCGTTCGTCTCCAGGTCGATGACGGCCACGCCCGCCCGCGCCCACAGCGACACGAAGCACCGCTTCCCGCCCGGCTCGACGAGACAGGTGTACGGGTACACCTGCGGCTCCGGCTCCTTCGGCTCCTCGGCCGGGGCCTTCGCTTTGGGCTTCTCCTCCTTGCGCCCGTCCGGCGGGGACGGCGGCTCGCCCTTGCCCGGCTCCTTTTTCACCGGCTCGGGGTTGAACGGGATCACCTTCTTGTTGTCCGGGTTCACGAGCGGGACGCGGACCACGGCGTCGGCCCACGGGACCGCGACGAACAGGTCCTTGCCGGTCGGGTCGAACGCCAGCCCGCCCACGACGCCCTTCTTCTTGGGAACGCTCGCGTCAAGCGCCTTGCCCTTGGTGAGGTACCCCTTGTCGAAATCAAACACGTGAACGGTTTCGTCCTCGCCGCCGCTGGCGAAGACCTGCCTCCCGTCGGGGCTCCACGTCAGACCGTAGAACGCCTGATGGACCTGCACGCGCGACAGCACGCGGGTGCGTTCGGGGTTCAGGTCCACGATCACGATCTCGTGCGGGCCGTACCCGGCGCACAGCACCGCGGCGAACTCGCCGGTGGGGTGGAGGGCGACGTTCACCGGGAAGTCGCCGGTCTCGATGTGCCGGCCGGCGGGCTTCAGGGACCACTGGTTCGGGAGCTGCACGAACCCGTCGCGGCGCAGCCCGGGCAGCACCCGGTCGAGCGGCTTGGATTCCGTTTTCGGCGCGTCCTTGGCCGGCGGCTGGGCCGGCGCGGTGACGCCGAACAGTCCGACCCCGGCCGCGAGCAGCAGCCCGGCGGCCCACAGCGATTGCGCGTGCATGTAGATGTCCCCGGGAGGATGAAGGGGGCGGTTATTGTGCGAAGTCGCGGCCGGCGCGGCGCGAAGATGGCGCGAAGGTGCGTCCCGACGAACCGAACGCGCGCGGGCGGCCGATGTTGCCGGACCGCGACAGCCCCCAGGGCGCTCGGCCCGAGCGGGTGGCGGCAGCACCAGGATTGGGCGAGGTTTGGAACACCAGTCGCTTCCAGTTGGTGTGGCGTGCCCCGCACTGGTCTTTGAGTGTGGTCCGCTCATTCCGTGAGCGATCGCTCATTCACGGTCCGACTAGTTGTGTCTGTTTCTTGTGGCGCAGACATTTCTGTCTGTGTGGCCTTATCGCGCCGCGCAGGCAGGAATGCCTGCGCCACTAAGACAAAAACCAAAACGATCAGCAACAGCCGGTTCGTATATCAGGGTATCGGGTGAAAGCAGCGCATAACAAGGGGTTGCAAGCCTGCGGAGCGAATCGGACGCGCGGGCCGACCGCTCACGGAGTGAGCGGACCGCACTCAAGGGCGGGACCACGCTGCGCGAACTGGAAACGCGCTGGAACACCGAAAAGCGGCTCGCGGCCCAAAGGAAATGACGGCAGCGCGACTCACACAGGGGCGCCGATGGCCGGAAAGCCACTCACCACCCGGCGTCCTCGTCGTCGTACAGCGAGGGCCGGTCGGTGATCGAGTTCTCGCTGGCCCCGAACACCCCCACTCGTATCCCGTTCCTCCTCAGCTCGGCGCTGGCGTAACTGTTCACCAGCGTCAGGATGATGAGGCCCATACACGGTAGCACCGTCGCCGCCGCGAACATGAACGCCGCGAACGGCCCCTTCAGTTCCCACGACAGCAGGAACACGAACACCGCGCCAACGGCGCCCAATATGAACGTCAGGACCATCGGGAACTGCACGGCGGGGCCGCGCCGGCTCACGAACGCCAGCGCCACGAACCCGGCCCACAGGATGAGTTGCCCCAGCACCACCGCGATCAGCCACCGCTGGTAGCGGGCGATCCGCTTCAGCGCCGCCACCGGGCGTTCCGGCGGGCCGAACTCGTCGTCGAATGTGGACATCCGCTCCCCCCCGGAAAATGCCCCGAGCCGAGGTCACCTAGTCGCGCCGCCGCGCACCGCGGGAAGCGGAACAGGGACCCAGAACAGCTCTCGAACGCGCGACAGAATGGCCCCCACTTCGGTTGGCACGGCGGCCCCCGGGCGAGGGAGTGTACCACCAAAGCTCAATAGAGTGGCCCAGAAGATGTTGACAGGATTAACAGGATAAACAGGATCTATCTTTATCCCGTTCATCCTGTTAATCCTGTCAAAACCTGTCTTCATGAGCACGAGACTCGTGTGGGCCGGAACGAGCCGCGACCATCCGCCCACGCTCTCACCCGTTCTTAGCTCATTTACCGCGGGCGAGCAGCCGGGCACAGCCGGCGGCGCCGATGAACCCGGCGTCGGAGCCCAGGCTCGCGAACGTGATCTTGACCGACTTGGTCGGGAACGGCAGCCCGAACCGCTTCACGTAGTTGTCGATCTTCGAGCGGAACCACTCGCCTGCGGCCACCATGCCGCCCCCGAACACGATCACCTGCGGGTCCACGGTGGCGATCACCGCGCACGCGCCCAGGGCCAGGTAGTACGCGGTGTCGTCCACCACCTTGAGCGCCAGCTCGTCGCCCTCGGCGGCGTGCTGGAAGATGACCTTGGCGGTGAAGTCCTCGTCGTTGGCGGTGTAGTAGTTGCGGAGCTTGCTCGCCGGGCCGCGCCAGCACGCCATGTCCTCGCGGGCGCGGCGCACCACGTTGGTGGCGCTGCCGTAGGCCTCGAGGCACCCGCGGGCGCCGCACCCGCACTGCCGCCCGGTGTCCGGCATGGCGATCCGCAGGTGCCCGAGCTCGCCCCCGTGGCTGTGCTCGCCCTCGATGATCCGGTCGTCGATGATGATCCCGCCGCCCACCCCGGTGCCGAGGGTGAACAGCACCATGCTCCGCGCGTCGCTCGCGGCCCCGACCCAGAACTCGCCGTAGGCCGCCGCGTTGGCGTCGTTCTGGTACGCCGTGGGCTTGCCGAACGCCTGCGCGACGTGGTGGCGGACGGGGACGTTCTTCCACGGCTTGAGGTTCGGCGGGTCGAGGATCAGGCCCGCCTTGATGTCCATCAGCCCCGGGGTGGCGACCCCGATGGCGGCGATGTCCGCGAGGGTCAGGCCGGCGGCGGCGACGGCCCGGCGGATCGTCTCGCACATCGTCTCCAGCCCCTCCTCCTGCCCGCGCTCGGGGTTGGTGTCCATCACCACCGGCTTCGACAGCGGCACCCCGGCCCCGGTCACCACCGCGGCCTTCATGGTCGTGCCGCCGACATCGAGCCCGACGTAATTTTCCGGAGCGGCCATCGTTACCTCGTGGGTGGGTGTGCGGTGCCGGTGCCGACGGCCCGTGCGTTGCCCCGGTCCCGGAACGGAACACGAGACACCAAACGCCGCACACGTTCCACCCGTTTTACCGACGGCGCCACGGTTATGACAGGTGAAGCGCTAACGGCGGTTAACAGCGGTCGCCGGCGCTAACGCCCGGCCGCGGCCGGGGCAAATTGCCCGGTTCCGCGCGCCCCGGCCGCGGCCGGTGACCTACGGTTGGGGGGAGAACGTAAGCCCACCCGCGACCCGCTCAGCGGTCGCCCCGCTCGGAAGCTCCGGCACATGGAACCGCTCACCCCGCACGTGATGCACAAGCTGGTCTTCACGATACTCGTCCACGGCCTGCCGGACGCGCAGACCAACGTGGCATACGAGGTACTCATCGAAGCCCAGAACAACCCGAACCCGCAGGTGCGGGAGCTGGCGGTGGTGGCCCTGGCGGAACTGCCGGTGCCGGCCCCGAAGCGGGTGGCGGCGCTCTCGAAGGGGCTGCGGGACACCTCCTCCCGGGTGCGCCGCCGGGCCGCCCGGGCGCTGGGCGACTTCGGGGTGCAAGCGATCCCGGCGGTGCCCGCACTCGTTACCGGGCTGCGGGACGGCGACACGAGCGTGCGCCGCGACTGCGCCGGCACCCTCGGGCGGCTCGGCCCGGCCGCCGGCCCCGCGGTGACGTGGCTGGTGGCGCTGCTGTCCGAGCCAGAAACCCGGAGCCGCGTGGTGGCCGCGACCGCGCTCAAGCGCGTGGGGCGTGCGGCGGTCCCGGCGCTGCTCGACGGGCTGCGGGTCGCCGACCCGGACGTGCGGGACCGTTGTACCCGGCTGCTGAACCACCTCGCGCCCGACGACGACGAGGTGGCCGGCGCCATTCGGGCCGCGGCCGAGGACGCGGCCCGGATCGACCCGGGCGCCACCACCATCCTGCCCGCCCTCGCGATGGCCGGCGGCTGATTTCGGCGCGCGGCACGAAAAGAGCCGTTCCTGACGTGGCGTGACGAACCCGCCCCGGCCCCTACCCGATTGGGGAGGCGCCGAGGCGGGTTCGTCACTTCCACGTTCAACACGAACTCCTCAACCAGCCCGGCGCCGGAGCATCAGTTTCACGGCGCGGATCACGGCCCCCCGCGGCGCGAAGCGTTCCAGGAGCAACAGCAGCCGGTTCCGCCAGCCCGGGACAACCATCCGCCGACCGGCCTTCATTGCGCGGAGTCCCACCTCTGCAACCGCGCGAGCGCTGAGCGCCTGCCCGGCGCTGAACCCACCGGTCTCCGCGCCTGCGACGGTCAGGAACTCCGTCGCCACCGGCCCGGGGCACAGCACCGTCACCGTCACACCGGTCCCGAGCAGCTCGCTGTGCAGCGCCTCCGAGAACGAGTTCACGTAAGCCTTGGTCGCGTAGTACACGGCCATGAACGGCCCCGGCTGGAACCCGGCGACCGAGCCCACGTTCAGCACGTGCCCGCGGCCCCGCGCGACGAGTTCCGGGAGGAACAGGGCGGTGAGTTCGGTCAGCGCGGTCACGTTCACCTGAACCATCCGGAGGAGCTTCCCGGGTTCGGCGCCCGCGAACGCGCCCACGTCGCCGAACCCGGCGTTGTTCACCAGCACCTCGATCCCGCCCCCTGCGGCCCGCACCGCCTCGAACAGGTGCCGCGCCGCCCCCGGCTCGGACAGGTCCGCGGGGAGCACGCGACACGCGGCCCCGTGCGCTCGTGTCAGCTCCTCCGCGAGCGCCTGGAGCTGTTCGGTCCGGCGGGCGGTGAGAACGAGGTCGTGATCCGGCGCGAGGAGCCGCGCCAGCTCGGCGCCGATCCCGGCGCTGGCGCCGGTCACGAGGGCGACCGGGCGCGCCGCGGGTGCAGTGGACATAGGGGTGGTTTCGGGTGAGTGCTGTCGCGCGGGCGTTACGACACATTAGCCGGTTCGGGCGCCGGCGGCTCGTCTTCTGGTGATCCGTCTGCCGGTGGTTCGTCGTCCGGCGCGGGCGGCAGGGACGAAGCCGCGACGAGGAAGATGTCGCCGACCGGGTCGGGCTGGTCGAGCCCCAGCCCGTGGTGCCGGATCAGTTCGAGGACGGCGAGGAAGACGCCGATGAGCCGCGGTTTGGTGTGCGGCGGCGGGAACGCGTCCCGGAACGGCAGCCGCCCGCCGGCCGCCGCA
The DNA here is from genome assembly GCF_034097035.1 of Gemmata algarum. NCBI lineage: Bacteria > Pseudomonadati > Planctomycetota > Planctomycetia > Gemmatales > Gemmataceae > Gemmata > Gemmata algarum. The sequence goes on along the minus strand of NZ_JAXBLV010000002.1, from coordinate 11,036 downwards.
ACCCGTTCCAGGAGTTGCGCCTCGTGAACGTGCTGCGGGGTGTCGTCCACCGCGATCGTGGCGGGCTGGAGCGCCTGGGTCTCGCGCATGAGCCGCGCGAACGCGCTGACCAAGTCCCACAGCTCGACCGGGCGCACGTTCGGCGTGCGGTCGCGGACCGGGTTAGGGTCGGGCGGCTCAACGCGCGCGAGCCGCTCCGCCGCCTCCTCGGCCCGCGCCTCGAGCGCGGCGGCGGCGTCCTTGAACTTCCGGTACTCCAGCAGTTGCCGGACGAGCTCGCGCCGCGGGTCCGGCTGGTCGTCGGGCGCGAACTGCGCGTCGGCCGGGAGCAGCGTCCGGCTCTTGATCTCCATAAGTGTCGCGGACATCACCAGGAACTCGCCGGCGAACTCGATGTCGAGCTCTTTGACCGCCAGGACGTAACCAAGGAACTGCTCGGCAATGGTGGCGATCGGGATGTCGAGAACGTCCACCTCGTTCCGCTTGACCAGGTACAGGAGCAGGTCGAGCGGGCCGTGGAACGCGTCGAGCCGGACGAGGTGCGACATACCGCCGCAACATAACACCCCGCGCCGGAATGTCCAGGCGGGTAGGAATCGCGCTTCCCGCGTCGGTTATTCTTCCGCCTGAGCCGGCGCCCGAGCCCCGACTGCGTCACTTTGGTAATTGTAAAAGATTAACGCATGCGACCGGCTCATGAGTGCGAGACCGGACCGTTCTCGTTCACTCCGGTGAACGCGGTTACGCCGGTCGCTGAATTCCGGCGCGGGCGCAAAGAAGTTCTAACCCGTTCTTACTTGCCGGGCCTGAAATTCGCTCCGACGAGTTCTATGGTCCCAGTGAACGGATACGTCACCTGTCCCCCTCAGGCGTACACTCATGAACCAGCTCCTCGACGCGGTCCCGACCCGAGCCCACGAGCGCCGCCGCTCGGCCCGCTTCCAGCCCGCGTTCGGCACCGTGTGCCGGGTCGGCCCCGCCAACTCCCGCCGCACCAGCGGACTCGTGTGGGACCTGTCCGCGACCGGCGTCAGCATGTTGATGGCGGACCCGCCCGCGGAAGGTGAAATCGTCCCCGCCGAGCTGGTCATGGAAATCGGCACGGAGCGGCTCGCGGTGGAACTGATGATCGTCCACGTGCGCCCGGTTTCGACCGGCGACTATTTCGTCGGCGCCCGGTTCGAGCGGTCCCTGTCGGCCGACGAGATGGCCCCGTTCGTGACGCCGGACGCCTCGCGGCCCCTGCCCGCAGCGCCACTGAGCGCCTAACCCGCGAACCGGCGCGCCCGTGTTCTTCGGGTTCGGCGTACCGCCCGGCCGCCCCCGGCCGAGCGGGTTCAACGTGCCACACGGCCGTTTCCGGGGCGAAGCGCGCCCGCTTCTGCGTTCGGTCGGGCCGGACGCGCGGCTTCAGTTGTTGTCGCCGAGCCCGGCCGCCAGCGCGGACAGCGCGGCGCTCTCGATCTGCCGCACCCGCTCTTTGGTGAGCCCCAGCGCCTCCCCGACCTCTTTGAGCGTTTTGGGCTCTTCCCCGCTCAGCCCGAACCGCAGCCGCAGCACGTCCGCGTCCCGCGGGTTCAGCCGGCCGAGTTGCTCGAACACGAGTCTGAGTTGCTCCGCCGCGTCCGCGTCCGAGCCCGAGTCGCGCGTGTCCGGGATGAGCCCCTCCAGCCCGCCGTCGGCGTCGTCCGCCTGCGTCCCGGCGCCGGCCACCTTGAGCGCCAGTTGCACCATCACCAGCTTCCGCCGCGACAGCCCGAGGTGCCCCGCCACCTCCTCCGGGGCGGGCGCCCGGCCCAGCTCGTCGCCCAGGGCGGCGGTGGCGCGGCGCCAGCGGGCCACCAGCGCGGCCATGTACGTGGGCACCCGGATCGTGCGGGCGGTGTTCACGATCGCCCGCTGGATGCTCTGCTTGATCCAGAAGCTGGCGTAGGTGCTGAACCGGGTGCTCATGCCCGGGTCGAACCCCTCGACGGCGCGTAACAGCCCCATGTTCCCCTCGGCGACCAGGTCGTCGAGGGAGAGCCCGCGGCCGGTGTACCCGCGGGCCAGGTTCACGACCAGCCGCAGGTTGGCGCGCACCATCCGGTCCCGGGCCGCGGGGTCGCCGTCCAGAATGCGCCCGCCGAGCTCGCGCTCCTCGGTGGCGGACAGGAGCGGGGTACGGTCGATCTCGCGCAGGTAGGCGGACATGGCGGTGCCGCCGGGAGCAGAGGTGCCCATCGCTTTCTCCGGACCGTCGCGGGCGCATCGGGCGCCGCGCGGCAGTTGATTGAACCAGAGCGGGTCGCGCCACGCAAGGGGCCACCCCGCAGCATTCTCCGTGCCCGGGCCGCGGTCACGCGCCCGGCGCGCGGGTCACCCACGGCCGCACGTCCACCCCGAGCATCCTGGCCCGCCGGGCCGCCTCCAGCCCGATGTCGGTGTCCTCGAACACCACGCACCGCGGCGGCTCCGCGCCCAGCCGCCGGGCCGCCTCCAGGAACACGTCCGGGTCGGGCTTGTGGCGGGCCGTGTCCTCGGCGGTCACGATCGCGTCGAACCAGTCCCGCACGTTCAGCCGGTCCAGGGTCCGGGTGATGGTGTCGCGGTACCCGCCGCTGGCCACCGCGATCGGCACCTTGCCGCGGTGCGCCGCCGCGATCATCAGCACCGCCTCGACCGGCTCGACCGCGTCCAGGAACGTCAGGAACGTGGCCTCCTTTTCTCGCACCATGCCGTCCACGTCCGGCACCGCGACGCCGGCCTCGCCGGCGAGCACCCGGATGATGCTGGCGGTGGGCATCCCGCCCATCGCGTAGAACCGCGGCTCGGGGAACGGGATGCCGTACCGGCCCAGGAGCGCGAGCCACGCCTTGTAGTGCGCCGGCATCGTGTCCGCGAGCGTCCCGTCGCAGTCGAAAATGAGGGCGGCGGTGCCCGGGGGCGGGGTCCAAACGTGGGTCTGCATGTCGCGCTCGTGGCGTGCGTGGTAAGGCGGTCCTACGGACCAGTTTACCCGCCCGCGCCAACTTGTCGGGCCGGTTCGGCGTCATATCATTGTGATTCGTCCAACTCGGCGAAGCCGCCCGCTCTGCATCCACACAGGCCGCAACACGAACGGACGAACATGCAGACGCCCGCGATCGACGTTCAGAATCTGTGCAAGAACTACGGCCCGGTCCAGGCCGTGGACAACATCACCTTCCAGGTGCCGCACGGCGAGCTGGTCGGGTTCCTCGGGCCGAACGGGGCCGGGAAGTCCACCAGCATGCGCATCCTGACCACGTGGCTGCCCGCGTCGAGCGGGTACGCGCGGCTCAACGGCTACGACGTGATGTACGAGTCGATGCAGGTGCGCAAGCACATCGGGTACCTGCCCGAGAGCGTGCCGGTGTACGGCGAGATGCGGGTGAAGGAGTACCTGACGTACCGCGCCAAGCTGAAGGGCGTGGACCGCCGCGGCCGCGCCGCCAAGATCGACGAGTGCATGGCCAAGGGCCGCGTGCAGGGCGTCGCGAACCGGCTGCTCAGCACCCTCTCGAAGGGGTACCGGCAGCGCGTGGGGCTGGCCGACACGCTCCTGGCCGACCCGCCCATCCTGATCCTCGACGAGCCGACCAGCGGCCTGGACCCGGTGCAGATCGGCGAGACGCTGGCGACCATCAAGGCGCTCGGCGGCCGGCACACCATCCTGTTCTCGACGCACGTGCTGCCGGAGGTCGAGCGGGTCTACGACCGCGTCATCATCATCGACAAGGGCCGGATCCGGTTCGACGAGACGAAGAAGGCGATCGAGGGCCGCGAGGCCACGTACCTGCTGGAGGTGCGCGGCCCGGCCGACGCGGTCGCCGGGTTCCTCCGGGAGCAGCCCGAGCTGGCGGCCGTGGAGGCCAAGCCCGTCGAGCCGGACCTGACCGCCTTCGAGCTGAAGGCCCGAGACCGGAAGGACCCGCGCGAGCTGCTGGCGGCGCGGGTGGCGGCGAAGGGCTGGGGCCTCCGCCGGGTGGAGGTGCAGCGGCCGAGCCTGGACGCCATCTTCAACGACGTGGTCCGCCGCCGCGAGACGGTCGCGGTCGCCCCGGCGACCGAACCCGACGCGGCCCCGGCGGCGTAACAGGTTCGGCGGCGGGCGCCGCCGCCCGGTTCTTGGGTTCTTGAGTCTTGGTTTTCGATCCCGTCGGGGGGCCGACGCCCCCCGCTCGCCGGTTCGCAAGCAGCGGAGCACTATGAGCAGCACCCCGCCCGCGACGACCGACTCGCCCGCGCCGCCCCCCGCCGCGGCGGTGCCGCTGCCCGGCCCCGTCGAGGTGTCCGGCCCGTCCGAGCTGATGGCCGAGGGGCCGGCGCTCGCCCGGCTGGTCGGGTTCGTCGGCCTGTTCCTGCTGGTGCTCGGCACGGTCGTGGTGGTCGCCACCCGCGCCACCGGGCAGGCCCGGCTCCTGCCCGAGGGGTGGGGGTTCCTGTTCGCCGGCCTCGGCGTGGCCATGATGCTGTACCACGCGGTCACCGACGGCGAGCAGGAGGTGCGCCGGATGTACGGCCTCCTGGCCGCGACGCTGTTACTGGTGGCGCTGGTCGCGGCCGTGCTGCCGGGCGCGCCCAAGGGGAGCCCCGACAAGGTGATCGGGCACTACCTGCTCCCGTGGGGGCTCACCGGCGGGTTCCTGGCGCTGCTGTTCGCGATCCCGTTCGTGCGGCACGAGACCGACGAGCTGTTCCGCTCGATCGGGCTGAACGGCATCCTCGCGGTCGGCGCGCTGCTGTGCGTCGGGGTGCTGGTGAAAGGCGTCCAGGACCCCGACTGGCTGGCGGGCACGGGGCTGGCCCTGGCGGTGCTGGGGCTGAGCTTCCTCGCGGCGTACCTGGGGCAGGTGAACACCGACGAGGGCACCGGGTACACGGTCGCGTTCGCGCTCGGCGCGGTGGGGGCGGCGGCGGCGCTGTACGCGGCCGGCCGGGCGGCGTTCCCGGCGGTGCTATACGACGGCCCGTCGGTCTTGCGGAACGAGTTCCAGGCGCTGGACGCCTGGAAGGTCGCGGGCCGGGCGGGCGTAGTGCTGGCGGCCCTCGGGCTGGTGGCGCTCGGCGCCCTGGGCAAGTTCCCGGGCTGGCTCCGCGCGTCCCTGGCGGCCGTGGGGCTGACCACGACGGCCGTGTTCGTGCTCGCGAGCACGAAGGCGGTGCTGACGCAGCCGCCGGCCCCGTTCCTGGTGCCGGGCGGGCTGCTCATCGGCGGGATCGGGCTCACGTACCTGATGCTCGCCCTCGGGGTGTGCTCGGACGCCCAGTTCGTCACCCTCACCCGGCGCGAGTTCTCGACGTACTTCTACTCCCCCATCGGGTACCTGGTGCTGGCCGGAATGGCCCTGATCCACTGGGCCGGCTACGTCCTGTTCGTGAACCTGCTGTCGAGCGCGACGATGGGCGGCCGCGAGGCGATGCCCGAGCCGATCGTGCGGAACTACATCTTCGCGCTGTTCCCGGTGATCGGCGTCACGGTGCAGGTCGCGGCGCTGACGATGCGGCTGTTCGCCGAGGAGAAGCGGAGCGGCACCCTGGAGGTGCTGTTCACCGCCCCGGTGAACGAGTGGGTCACGGTGGCGAGCAAGTTCGTCGCCACGTGGGCGTTCTTCATGCTCTGCTGGCTGCCGGTCGGGCTGTTCCTGATCGCGCTGCGGATGGAGGGCGGGGCGCCGTTCGACTACCGGCCGCTGCTGGGGTACTACGTGGCGCTCGGGGCCACCGGGGCCGCGTTCGTGGCGATGGGGCTGCTCCTGTCGGCCCTTACCAACAACCAGATCATCGCCGCCATGCTCACGTTCCTGGGCATGCTCGGGTTCCTGCTGAACTTCGTCGGGGCGGCCATGAACATCGGCCTGAACCCGACCCTGATGGCGTTCCTCAACAAGCTGTCGTACCTGCGGCTGTGGGGCACGGCGCTGGGCGGGCAACTGCCAGTGCGCGACGTGGTCCTGTGGCTGTCGCTGGCCGTCTTCTTCCTGTTCACCTCGGTCAAGGTGCTCGAAGTGCGGCGGTGGCGCTGAGCCCCCCGCCCCGGACCCGAAGTGCCCCGAACACCCGACACCCCTGAACCGCCATGCAACCGACCAGCCCGACCCCGCCCGCGGCGCGCTCCGAACCGGTGATTGAGCTGGTCCGCACCCAGCGGCAGAACGTCGGCTACGCGCTACTCGTCGCGTCCGCGGTGTGCCTCGCGCTCACCGGCTGGCTGGCCCTCAAGACCAGCCGCATCTCCGCCCCGGCCGAGGCGCCGAAGAACGAAAAGGGCAAACTCGACGACCCGTTCGCCCGCACGGCCGAGCTCTCGCAGCCGAGCCGCTTCGACTACGTGATCGGCGCGCTGGGCGCGTTCGAGTGGTGCGTCACGTTCGGCGGCATCGGCGCGGCCCTGCTGGCCCGGCGGCCGAAGCTGACCCTGGCGGAGCAGCACACCGAGGCCCGGCTGGTGGTGCTGGTGCTCGGCTCCTCGCTCGGCTCGGCCCTGATCGTGCTCGGGGCCACGTACTTCTACAACTGGAGCGAGAGCGTCACCAAGTGGCTCGACCAGGGCGAGCGGGCGGAGGCCAGGTGGGTGCTCACGCCGCTGCTGATCGTGGTCGTGGGCGGCGCGCTGACGTTCGTCGCGGCGCAGCCGGCCCGGGCCGAGGAGCGCAACAACGCCCGCGTCCGGCAGTTCATCTACGGGTCGAACTTCGGGCTGACGGTGCTGATGCTGTTCGTGGTGCTGGTCATCGTCAACGTGGTGGTCGCGCTGCGGGTGCCGAACAAGCTCGACACCACCCAGACCGGGATGTACACGCTCAGCCCGCAGACCAAGCAGCTGCTGGAGACCCTGGAGCAGCCGATCCAGGCCTACTCGATCTTCCAGGAGAACGACCCGGTCGCCGAGGACCTGAACCGGCTGCTCGCCAACTGCCAGGACGCGGCCCGGGGCAAGTTCCGCGTGACCCTGCTCAACCCGGCGCTGAACAAGGCCGAGATCGCCAAGCTCCGCTCCGACTACCCGCAGGCCGAGCTGAGCCGCGAGGGGCTGCTGCTGGTGGCCGGCGGCGAGGGCGACCGCAACCGGCACTCGTTCCTCCGGGCCGACGAGTTCGAGGAGAGCAAGCCCGACGCCCAGGGGCGGCAGGTGCCGGTGTTCAACGGCGAGCCGAAGCTGCTCCGCGAGCTCCTGTTCCTGGCCGAGAACAAGCAGAAGCCGAAGGTGTACTTCACGCAGTCGTCCGGCGAGCTGGCGCTGGCCGGCGGCGCGGACCGGCGGCGGTCGGCGGCCGGGCTCAAGGCGTACCTGGAGAAGAACTACTTCGAGGTGGTGCCGCTGAAGGCCGACCCGGGCGCCCCGGCGCGGGTGCCCGACGACGCCACCGCGGTGGTGATCGCGGACCCGACCGCGACGCTCCCGCCCGCCCTCTCTGACGCGATCCGTGACTACATGACGCGGACGCTGCCGGACGGCCGCAAGGGCAAGCTGGTGGTGCTGGCGGGGCAGCAGCCGGGCGCCGACGGCAAGCCACTGGTGACCGGCGTGGAGCCCGTCCTCCAGAGTTTCGGCGTGCGGCTGTCGGACCGGTTCCTGTACGCCGCCCCGAACGACGAGCTGGGCGCGCTGGACCGCGCCCGCGGCACCCGGGTGATGCTGGGCCGGCTGACCCAGGAGGCGGTGGACGCCCGCAACCCGGTGGCCCTCGGGTTCAACCGGATGTCCGCCCTGGCGCTGCTGGACTGCCGCGAGCTGGCCGCGGCCCCCGGCGGCAACGCCAAGACGGTCACCCTGTTCCTGAGCGACCCCGGCCGGGAAACGTGGTCCCCGCCCCGGTACGAGCCCGACCCGGCCCGCGCGTGGGGGGAGTTCACCCAGCGGGTGAACCGCATCTTCGCGGGGGCGGGCACGCTGGACGAGAAGCGCCGGGCGGCCCAGCCGCTCGTGGCCGAGATGCAGATCAGCGACGAGCCGCGCCCCCTGGTGGTGTTCGCGTCCGAGGGGCCGACGGCGCGGGTCGCGGTGTTCGGGTGCGGGTGGTTCGCCAGCGACGACGCCGAGCGCACCGCCAGCGACCGGTTCGGCGCCCGCAACGCCACCGTCTGGCTGGACCTGATGGGCTCGACGCTCGACTGGGTGCGGGACCGCCCGACCGTCAGCGGGCCGAGCGAGAAGCAGTACACGGTGTACCAGTTGCAGCCCGGGTACAGCAGCCTGCGGCTGATCTGGGTGCCGCTCGGACTGGCGCTGGTGTCGGTCGCCGGGCTCGGCGCCGGCGTGTGGGTGATCCGCCGCAAGTGAGCCGCGCCCGGGGCACCGCTCTCCCGCGCCCCGCCGCGCAACACCACGTCGTCCGGGCGACAGACGAAGCCGAGCCGAGCACGGACCGGTCGTGCGTTCCCCCTCACGCGAGCGGGTAAAGGGGAACGCGGGGCCGAGCCCCGCCCGCGCCGCGGGGCCGAGCAGTAGCAGCGCCGCGGGCGGAACGCGCCCCGGCCCGACCATCTCCTGGTGACACGAAGCCGCAGCGCCAGACGCACCGACCGCCACGGGGGCAACCGCCGATGAACTTCCGCCTGACCGCCATCCTGTTCGGGATCGTTTTTGTAATCGGGGTGGTCCTGCTCATCCTGTCGTTCGACGCCCCCGACACGTCCCCCGCCGGGGTGCTGGTGGCGGAGCTGGACACGGCCGGCAAGAAGTCCGACGACGTGGACGAGATCGAGTTCGAGCGCCCGGGCGCCGAGCCGCTGCTCATCAAGCGCACCGACAAGGACCGCAACACCTGGCAGATCCAGAAGCCGATCGCCGCGCCGGCGGACGCGTCCCGGGTGCAACCGGTGATCGTCGCGCTGCTGAAGGCCAAGCCCACCACGTACGCGGGCAACACCGGCAACCCGGCCGCCCACGGGCTCGAACCGGTGGGCCTGAAGGTGACCCTGCGGGCCGGGGACAAGTCCTCGACCATCAACCTCGGTGACGTCACCCTGGGCGACAAGGGCGTGGTGTTCGTCACCACGTCCGCGCAGCCGAAGCGGTCGATGGCGGTGCGCCGGGACGACCTGATGGCGCTGTTCCGCGAGCCGAAGGACGGGTCGGCCGCGGCGCTCGCGAAGTGGACCGCCGATTACCGCGCCACCAACGTGTTCCCGGCGAACCCCCAGTCCGTCGGCGAGGACGTGGCGAGCGTGCGGCTCGAGCTGCCGAACAAGAAACAGGCGCTGGCGCTGACCCACACGACGAGCGGGCCGTGGACGTTCGACGCCCCGGCCAACTGGGGCGACGCCGACGTGGAGGGGGACGCGGTCCCGCTGCCGGGCACGTTCACCGGCGTGCGGCGGCTGCTGGGCGCGCTCACCAGCCTCAACGCGGCGACCCCGGCCGACTTCATCGACCAGCCCAAAGACCTGAAGGAGTACGGGCTCAACGCCGACAACCCGGACCTCGTGAAGGTGGAACTGAAGACGCGCGACGGGCAGTCGGCGACGGTCTTCCTGGGCAAGCGCGAAACGGCCCCGGCCGCTCCCGCGATGCCGGGAGCGGCGCCGCAGCCCAACTCCAAGGTCTACGTTCGGGTGGAAGGGCTGCCGGGGGTGATCCGGGCCACCGCGGGCGACCTGACCGGGCTGAACGGAGTGATCGCCGACCCTGCGCCGCTCCGCGACCGCACCCTGGTGACGGTGGACCGGAGCAAGGTGGACGGGATCGACATCGCGCTGCCGGGCCAGCCGGCGGTCACGAAGCTGCGCCGGGCCGGCGGGCCGGTGTGGCGGCTGTACGGTGCCCCGAACGACCCGCAGCCGGCCTACGGCGCGGCGGTGGACAAGTTCCTCGACGTGGTACTCGCCCGGCGCACGGTCAAGGACTTCCCGGCCGCAGCGAACTTCCCGGTCGCGGCGACGGTGTCCGTGTGGGCCGACGGGTTCTTGCCCTCGGCCGACCCGAAAACCGAACCGACCAAGAAGGGGGAGCCGATCAAGCTGGAGTTCGGCCCGCGGGAGGGCGACTCGGTGCGCGTCCGTCGCACGGCCCCGGGGCAACCGCCGGTGGAGTTCATCCTGCCGGCCCAGGTGCGGGTCGGGGCCGGGCTGGACGCCGCGGACGTCGAAGCGTCGGTGAAGAAGACGCGGCTGGATCTGCTGGACCCGTCGCTGCCCACCTTCGGCTCGGACGCGGTCACGACGCTGACCGTGAGCGGCGCGAACGGGTTCACCGTAACGAAGGACGAGAAGCCGGACCCGACCACGAAGGAAGTGCTGTGGCGGTACACGCCCCCGGAGGCGAAGAAGGGGCAGGTGGCCGACGCCAAAACCCTGGACGGGTTGCTGCAACTGCTGAGCACGACGCAGTCGGTGACGCGGTTCGTGGACGAGTCGCTCGACGCCGCCAAGCCGGACGAGGCCAAGAAGCTCGAGGAGTACGGGTTCGTTCCCGGCCCGCGGATGAAAGTGGTCGTGGGTCTGAGCCCGACATCACCGGACAAGGAACGGGTGTACGAGTTCGGAAAAGACGCCGCGGACCCGAACTTCGTGTACGCCCGGGTGGGCGGCCGGAGTGCCGTGTTCACGCTCCCGCGGCTGGTGTTCGACCGGTTCGTGAACCCGGACCTGCGCGACCGGCTGGTGCTGCGGGCGGTGCCGGCGACAGTGAACAAGGTGGAGTTGCGGGGCTGGGGCGACGCCGGGTTTGTGACCGAACTGATCTTCGAGAAGAGCAAGGAGGGCGGCTGGGTCGCGACGAAGGCGCCGCCCGGGTACACGGCGGACCCGGCCAAGGTGAGCGCGTTCGTGGACATCCTGACCCGCGAGCGAGCGAAGACGTTTGAGAAGGGTGTTCCGGAAGGTAAGCACGGCTTCGGCGACCCGAAGGCGTCGTTGCAGGTGGTTCTGCACTGGCCGGGCGGGGCGGTGCCGCTGACCTTCGGCTCGTCGCCGGATAACGGCGCGTCGTATTACATGTGGTCCGGCTGGTTGCCGAAGAGCGACCCGGTGTTCACGTTCGACGCCGCCCTGCTCAAGCCGTTCAAGGAGAAGCCGGGCGGGTTCGCGAAGTG
>NZ_JAXBLV010000199.1:0-53688 GCF_034097035.1 Gemmata algarum | reverse complement strand
GTATGGTTCGGGTTGGCTCGAATCGCCCCGGGTTGCACCCGCTTGTGCCCGCGGGCCGTTCGACCAGTCACGGTCGAACCGCTTGCGTCGGCAGTTTCGCACGGCCAACAAACTCGAAGCTACCGAAACCACGGCGCGAAGCGGGCGGAGGCGCGTGCGAGCGGCCCGGGCTCCGAATCACCGGTGCGACGAGCCGTCACATCGCTCGCGTTACGGCAGGATCAAGCGCTGCTTGGGACGCGGCATCGGGCACGTGTCCGCCCCATCGGCGATCGACCACGCACCAGACCACAGCAAAAAATACTCGGTGCTGTCGTCGCTCCGCGAGCCGAGCTCGTGGACCACGTACCGGCCCCGACCGCCGCGGCTGCGGAACAGGGTGGGCTGGTTGAACGGGAACGACGCCGGGTACGGCGACTCGGCGGGCAAGAGGTGGTGCGGGTGCGGGCGCCCCGGCGGGCCGAGCAGTCGCGCCCGCACCTCCGGGTCCGTGGCCGGCAGCGCAACCCACTCCAGGTCGCTGACCACGAACCGGCGGTTCGCCGGCGCGGCCGCGAGTTCCGCCATCACCCGCTCCTGGCCGGTGACCGGCACGTCCGGCCCCTGACCGATCGAGATGGCCGTGTACACGTGCATGAACCGGAGCCCGGGCTTCAGGTGCATGATGATGTACAGCACGTGCGGCGAGTCGAACCACGCCACCACCTCCCCGTCCCGGGCGCCTTGCGCGCGCAGGTACTCGGCGACCTCGGCGATCTCGACCCACCCGACCACCGCCTCGTGCGGCGGGTGCAGCCGGAGCCAGTCCCAGAGGGCGTACCGCTCCGCGTCGCTCAGGTTCGTGCGCCAGCACACGGGCCACTGCTTCAGCCGCTCGGTGTTGAACGCGACGTGCCGCGGCAGGTACCGCTCGTGAACCTTCTCCGGAACGGAACTCAGCCACGCCTGCGCCTGCGGGCTGCCCCCGGCCGCCCCCCACACGACGGCCACCAGTGCGAACCACACGAGCAGCGCGAACGTGAACGCCCACCGGTGCGACGCCCACACGCCGAGCATCAGGAGCGTCTCGGGCACGTGCGCGTACTGGAACCCGCGCTGGAGGAAGAACGCCTGCACCAGCCAAACCAGGTACAGCGCGCCGAGCGCCCCGCGCACGAACCGCGCGTCCGCGCCCGCCTGCTTGTCCCAGAGGTGCCGCGGCAGCCAGTACCCGAGCGGGCCGGCGCGCCCCGGCACCGCCCCCGCGGCCCGCCGGCTCGCCCAGGGCGCCATGTCGATCACGGAAAGCAGCGCCAGCGGCACCGTGACGAACGGCCCGAGGCTCCACCCCGGGAACCAGTCGAGCTGCTGGTCGCTCCGCTGGGCGAGCTCCTGCCGCACGAGCCGCAGGTAGTCCGGGTTCCACTCGGTGAACACCTCGAGGAACGGCCCCCACGCCCCGGACGCGACCAGCCACAACACGCCCGCCGCCCCGACGACGAGCCCGCCGACGAGGTTCCCCAACAGGTCGAAGGCGGCGGCGCGCCACGGCCGCGGGTGCCGGCCCGCGAGCCGCCGGGCGGTGAGCAGCCAGACGGTGGCGGCCATGAGCACGATGTGCGGTTTCACCCACAGCGCCGCGCCCCACAGCGCGCCCTCCAGGGCGGCGGGAGCGAACCCGCTCCCCGCGGGCACGTGCGGCGCTTGAAGCCCGGCACCCAGAACCGCGGAGGCGCTCCCCACGTGCGGGTTTGAGGGCAGGGGTTCCGGCCCACCGATCCCCCGCCGCACCCGGAGCAGCACGGCGGCCAGCCCCGGGAGCGCCATCCAGGTGTCCCGCTGGGCGTGCGACATCTCCATCGTGAACGGGTACAGCGCCGCCGCCCCGGCCACGGCCCACCACCGCGCCGCGGGCGGCGCCCCGCCGAGCTTCGCCAGCCGGTCGATCAGCGCGACCACCCCGGTCACGATCAGCAGGTCGGCGGCCCGCACCACCACCACGCTCTCGCCGAACGCCCACTGGATCAGCGTGAGCGCCCAAACGAACCCCGGGAGGTTGGTGTCGAAGATGTCCTTGTAGTGTGTGCCGCCCTCGATGAGGTTGCGGGCGGCCATCTGGTAGAGCGTGAGGTCGCACCACGGGGGCATGCGCAGGAACAGCGGCACGCCGACGGCCAGAGCGACCGCGGCGAGCGCCCGGGCCGCCCACACCGACCGCCACGGGCAACAGAGTTCAACACGCATGTGGCGTAATCGGGTGAAACGGGACGGCGCGTCCGGTCAAGATACGAGTTACCCAACCGCACGCCACCACCTGGAAAGACGGGTGAGCCGATCCGCGACTCGTGCGGCACGACCGCACTTGACCGTTCCGGATCGGCACCCGCCGTGCCGATAAACTTCGCCCGTCAGTGAACGTTCGCGCGACACGTCATCAGTATTCCTCCCGGTGCTTGAACCGCTTCCGCAACTGGGCCTCTGTTCGCGCGCCGCCCGGCGAGGCGCCGAGCGCCCCCAGGCCCGCCAGGTGCGGGCTGGCGAGCAACTGTTTGAGCCCGGTGTCGGTGAGCCGGGGGTTGTACTTCACGTGCAGCGCCACCAGCCCGGACGCGCCCTTCCAGTTGGCCAGCAGTTCGGCCGCGCGGTCGTCGATGCGGTTGCGGATCAGCCACAGGAGCGGCGGGCACCACCGCCCGCACCCGCGCACCAGCTCGCGCACCCCCTGCACGCCCAGGCCGTTGTCGTCGAGGTCCAGGTACCAGACGGTGCGCACCCGCGGGCACCGGACCAGGGCGCGCACGTCCGCGGTCCGGAGCCGCGCGCCGTGACAGTTCAGCAACCGCAGGGCGGCGGCGGGGGCCGCTTCGAGCCGCCCGGCGTCGAGCCCCGAGAGCGGGTTGAAATCGAGCCCCAGATACGCCACCCCGCGGAGGTGCGGCGAGCACAGCAGCTCCGTGGCGCCGGGGCCGTGGACGCGGTTGTGCGCCAGATCGAGGTCGCGGAGGCCCGCCAGGGCCGGCGCCCGCGCGAGCAACTCGGCCGACTCGTCGTCGAGGTTGCAGTGCGTGAGCCGGAGCGAGTTGAGGGCGGACAGGTCGGCGGCGAGGAGCGCGCGGACGTGATCGGGACGCCAGTCGTACCCGCCGCGGAGCCGGAGCCGGCGCAGCCCGCCGAGCCGCCCCGCCGCCAGGAGCCCCTCGAGCGCGTCGGCACGCACCTCGGTTTCCGACAGATCGAGCTCGCGAAGGCCGGTCCAGTGCGGGGCGTCGGCGAGCGCGGCGATGGTCGCCGGCGCGTCCGTGTAGCGGACCGTGAGCCGGCGCACGGACCCGGCCGCCGGCAGGTGCCCGAACGCACGCAGCCCGTCCGCACAGCCGCCGCGCAGGTCCAGCCCGGTGACCCAACCCGTCAGCCCGACCTCGGCGAGCCGCTCCACCGTTTTGGCCGAGAACCCGTGGTGCGCCACGAGCGTGACGGGCGGCACCTCCCGGAGCCGCCGCGCGGCGTTTTTAATGTTCGTCGGCTCGTCGAGTGCCAACCGGTGCGGGAACCCGCGCGCGAACCCGTTCAGCCGCGTCGCGTCGTCGTCCCGATCGGCCCACCGCACCCGGGCCGACCCGCCCGCCGGCGGCTCCCACGCGCCGCGGTGGCGGTTCAGCAACTCGTTGGCGCGCGTTTCGAGCGTCACGAGCCGGTGAACGCCGGCGTCGATGCGGGACCAGTCGGTGGTGAGCAGCCCGTGATGATAACGGTCGCGGAGGAACTCGTACATCGCGTGGCTGCCGCCGTACTCGTCCGCGGCGGCGGCCAGCTCGCACTGCGCCCGAATGAACTCGGCCTGGGCGGCGTCGCCGTGTTCGTCGAGCCAGTCGGCGTACGCGAGCCGTGGGGTGTCCTCGTCCGGGTGCACGCGGATGGCGGCCAGCAACGCGTCGCGGTCGGACAGCATTGGACGCCCCCGAAGAAATGAGACCGTTGCACTGTAGCAGAGTGGACCGAAGGTAGGAAGCAGGGACCAGAAGACCGAGCGGACGAAGGCCCTCACCGCTTCGAGCCCTCGCGCTTGGGTGACCTTTGGTTCCGCTCTTTGCCCCGGCCTGCGGTTCTTAGCGGAGCCACTTGTCGGCGAACTGCACGTACACGTTCCAGTCGTCGGGCGTCATGGCGTGCTTGCCGGCGCGGATGAAGTAGCCCAGCCGCTCGTCGCTCAACTTGCCCTGCTCGGGCACCTTCGCTGCAACGGGTCGGTCGTCGCCGTACAGCTTGTAGGCCGGGGCCGCGGCGGCCAGCATGTCGAACTGACCCGGCGGGTTGGCCCACTGGTCGTCTTCGGCGTTCGTGAGCAGCACCGGGCGCGGGGCGCAGATCGCGATCAGGCTGTGCTGGTCGAACGGCAGCTTCGTGGTGTCGTCGCCGAACGCGCTGAAGTGCCCGCAGAACCAGTGCGGGAACACGGTCGTGATGCGCTTCACCGGCTCGGCCTTCGGGTTCTTGCTCCGGCTCGGCCCGGCGCCGCCGCACCCCGACTGGTGCGGGATCACCACCGCAATGCGGTCGTCGAACGCGCCGGCCAGCAGCGCCGTTTTGCCCAGGCGCGAGTGCCCCACCACCGCCAGCCGCTTCGGGTCGATGGCCTTGTCCGTAACGAGGAAGTCCACCGCTCGGTGGCAGCCCCAGGCCCACCACATGACCGTCGCGGTCCCGGCGCCGGGCGCCCGGCCCTCAGCGGACGAGAGCGTCGCGCGCATCCCCTCGCGCACGTTCGGGCGGTCCGGCTGAACGTCGCCGCAGTAGAACGTCGCGACCGCGTACCCCTTCTCCACGACCTGTCGGAGCGGCCACGTGTCGGCCTGCTTCCCGCGGCCCGCCGCGGTCGCCTTGTTCGTGCCCTTCTCGACGCCAGGGTAGTTCGCGGGCACCCACGCCGTTGGGACGCGCACCTGCTCGTGGTCCGTGAGCAGGTGGTTGCCGCCGAAGTTCGGCCCCACGAAGCACGCCGCCGGTGTTTTGTCGTTCGGCGTCGCGATGAGGAGGTAAATCTTCGGCCACTCCGGCGGCCCGAACGTCAACTCCACCTCGCGGAGCGTCCCCTTACCGTCGAGCGCCTTCGCGTCCTCGAACAGCACCTTCGCGGTCACCTGCTTGGGCTTTTCCGGGAACCGGCCGTACATGTAGTGCTCGAACAGCGCCTTCAGTTCGGGGCGGCGCTTCTCCTCCCACTCCTTTCGGGTGGTGACCTTGGTCCCGTCGCGCGCGGTCAGCACGTCCGGAAGCTCCGCCGCCGAGGGAAGTTTGTCCGGCGGCGGGAAATCGGCTGGGATGGCAAGCGCGCTCATGAGGAGAAGGCCGAGGCTCGCGAGGGAGAGTCGCATGTGAACCGCTCCAGAAACGGCGACGGGGGCCGAAGCCCCCGAAGGTACACCAAACGCGGCGGGAGTGTGAGGCGAATTCCGGTCCGGGCTCAGTTGAGCGCGGACACGGCGGCTAACGCGAGCGGCTCCAGCCCGAGGAACTCGAGGGGCAGGCTGAACGACTCGTTCGTCTCGATCCGGATCGTCTTACCGTCGTCGCGGGTGACCGTGAGGTTCGGGAACAGGTGGCGGCTCAGCTCGTGGGCGTTCGGGACCATTCCCACGTCGATCGGGTCGAAGTCCGACTCGTTGTTCTCGCGGAACCGGTTGCGCAGCTCGAGCGTGCTGAGGAACATCGGTCCGACGCAACACAGGTTCTGGGTGGTGGACTTCGGGTTGCAGAACTGGAGCCCGCACCCGTCCTGCGGCATCTTCGCCAGCCGCTTCGCGGTCCCGGCGTCCGGCGTCCAACGCTCCAAATCCCCTTTCGCGCGGAGAACGAACCCCTGTACGGTTTGCGGGTGCCCGCCCACCACCAGCCACTCGCCCACGATGGCGTAGGTCGGCGTGACCACCCCGAACCCGCGGGCGTAGAACTCGCGGACCTCCACGCCCTTGAACACCTTCTTGCGCACCTTGATCGGGCTGTTCGCAATGCCCTCGAGCGCGCGCTGGATGTTGTCCGTCGCGGCCTTGATCTTGGCGGGCTCCTTGCACGAAACACAGACCACCTGACCGAACAGCGACAGCCCCTCCGTCGGGCTCTGGAACAGCACCAGCTTGTCCCCGAGGTACGGGAGGACGTCGTCCCTCACGCGGACGCCCAGGAACTTGTCGGCCTCGCTCGCGAGGTACTCCTTCCGCGCCGGGACGAGACCTTTCTTGTCGTCCTCCACCCCGAACGCGCCGCCGGCCTTGAGGAACTCGATCAGGCTCAGGCTCGCGTCATAGGTGGCGGCCGGATCGAGCCGGAGCGCGGAGAACCGGCTCACGTCCGGCGGCATCGGGGGCAGGTCGTTCAGGCCCAGCGGCTCGTTCTTGAGCGCCCGGGCGAACCCCTTGCGCTCGCCCGGCGTGTCGAGCTCGTAGACCGAGCGCGACTCCTTGCCGTCGAACCCGGACGAGAACACCACCGCTTTGAGTGACCCGAGCCCGACGCCGTTGAGCCGGTCATTCAACCCGGGCACGAACGGCCCCGCGAAACTCTTGGCCAGCCCGACCACCCGGCCCGTGTCCACGAACCCGCGCGCGACGCTCTCGAACTCGCCCAGCTTCGCCGCGCGCTGGTACAGCGGGCTGCCGGCGAGCCCGCCCTTCGCGGCGTTGGCGGTGAACTCGTCCATGACCGCTTCGGGCGACCGCGTGCCGGCGTAGAACACGAAGTGCGCCCCCTCACCCCACCACGCGGCGAACAGGGGGAACGGCGGGGCGCCTTCCTTCGGGAGCACGAACCGGTAACCATTGCGCCCCTTCGCGGCGAACGCTTCGACCTTGTTCTCGCCGAGGCGCATCAGGAGCCGGACGGCGCCGTTTAGGGCGCCGGCCTTGTCCGCGCCCCCCGGCACGATGATGAGCAGGTGTGCGTCCGGCACCAGCGATTCGGCTTTGGGCATCTTCCCGCCGAGCAGCCCGGTCACGGCGCTCCCGACGCCCTTGAGGCTGGGCGCCGGCTCGCGCACCTCGGCGGCGACGATCACGCCCCGGTCGGCGAGCAGGTCGGGCAGCTTGTCGGCGGCCTTGAGGTCGGCGAGGTTGGCCTTCAGCTCGCCCGGCTCGCGCCCCGAGAGGAGCGGGTCGGCGACGAGGGGGGAGCCGAAGAGCCGCGGCGCCTTCGCGAGCAGCGCGCGGACGTTGTCGCCGGTCGGCCCGGCCATGACCGGCCCCCAGACCGATTTCTTGTACGCCTCGTTGTGCGCGGAGACGCCGTCCCACCGCACGTACAGTTGTGTGGTGGGGGCGAGCAAGGTCTCGGGCGCGTCGGAACCGCGCGCGGGCGCGGCGAGCGCGAACGTGACGACGGCAAGAGCGAACGGGCGGGTCATGAATGCTCCTGGCGAGCGGGGGGCGTGAGCCCCCCGAGCAAACGTTCGGGTGATGTGAGTTAACGGCGATCGAATTCTGGAACTGCAACCCGCACTCGGCACCCGAGCAAACGTTCGGGTGGTGTGAGTTAACGGCGACTGGGGGCACGCCGGCGCGCCCGCCCGGGGCTATTTCGCGACCGGTGGCGGGACTTCTTCGACCAGCGGGAGCGGCGCGCTTCCCGGGGGGACGGCGGGCGGCGTCGGGGCGCCCTTCGGGGCCTTCTTCTTGCGGTCGATCAGCGGGAGCTTCTCGAACGTGTCGTCCAGCACGCCGCGGCTGTCCACCTCCAGCCAGTCGTCGAGCAGTGTGGCGTACACGCTGCGGAAGTCGGTATGGTACTTGACATCCCCGTCGGTGAGGTCCGAGAGGCTCGGGTGCTTGCCCACCAGCCCGCCGACCACCTGCGAGCCGGCGACGAACATGCACGACCCGCTCCCGTGGTCGGTGCCGCGCGAGCCGTTCTCCTTCACCCGCCGGCCGAACTCGGAGTACGTCATCACCGCCACGCGCTCCGAGTGCTCGGGCGTCAGGGCGTTGAAGAAGCTGCCCAGCGCGCCCGACAGCTCGCCGAGCAGTTTGGCGTGCGCCTCGGCCTGCCCGGAGTGCGTGTCGAACCCGCCGAGCTGCACGTAATAGAGCCGCGTGCCGAGCCCCTTCTGGATCATGCGGCCGATGAGCCCGAGCTTGCCGCTCAGGGTGTTGAGGGAGTCCGGGTCGGTGGTCACGAACCGGCCGTCCACGAACTCGCGGGTCTGCCCGCGCCCGCTGCTCCCGGCCTCGCGCAGCGCGTCCTCGATCTTCTGGAGGCTGGTGTACGTTTGGAGCTGGCGCTTCCGCACGAACGCGGCGAGGTCGGCGCCGCCGCCCGCGTCGCCGTTCAGGCTCTCGATGAGCGACTTGCGGCTCGACCGGTTGCCGGTCAGTTGCAGCTTGAAGCTGGCGCGGTCGGCGAGGCTGATGACCCCGCCGTCGGCGCCCTGCATCGCGACCGGCAGCCGGTCGTCGCCGAGGTACATGCCCGGCACGCCCGCGTCCTTCACCCGCATCCCCGGGATGGCGCGGGCGAGCCACCCGCTGGTGCCGGCCCGCTTCGGGTCGGCGAGCTGCCAGATGTCCATCGACTCGAAGTGCGAGCGGTCCGGGTTCGGGTACCCCACCCCCTGAACGACCGCGAGCCGCTTCTCGTCGTACAGCCGCTTCAGCTCGCCCAGTCGCGGGTGCAGCCCGTGGTAATCGTCGAGCTTGAGCACGTCCTTCTTGGCGAACGCGAGCGTCGGGCGGGCCTTCTGGTACAGGTCGTCGCCGTAAGGGGCGACGGTGTTGAGCCCGTCGTTGCCCCCGGTCAGCTCGACCACGACCAGGACCGTGTCCTTCTTCTTCTCGTCCTTCTCCGCGGCGAGTGCGGTGGTGGCGAGGAACTCCGGCACCACCCCGCCGACGGCCAACAGGCTCGACGTACCGAGGGTGGTCTTCAGGAAGTCGCGTCTCGTGGGCATCGAAGACTCCGGAAAAGAAGGGAACGTACCGGAGAGGGCACAGAGAACGGCACACGAGCGAGAACGATTCCGATCTCGCCGTAATTCTCTCTATGCCCTCTCGTGCTCTCTGCGGTGAAAAAAAATGCTCTAACTCAGTTGGTATTCCGGCAGACACATCATCGCGTGATACGCCTCGCGGACGCGGGCCTTGAAGTCGGCAGAATCGAGCTTCACGTCCTTCGGGTCGAGCGGCTGGGGCGGCTCTTTTTTCGCGTCCTTTTTTTCCTCCTTCGGGGCGTCTTTCGAGGCTCCCGCTGTTGGAGACGACGCGGCGATCTTGGCCCCCTTACCTTTCGCAGCCGGTCCCTTCGGGTCGGCCGGCGCCGGGGCCGCCGGGCCGGGCGTCAGCAGGAACGTTTCGATCTTCTTGGCCTGCGCCGGCGTAACGGCCTCACCGTACAGCAGTTCGCCCATCCGTTTCACAACCGCCGCCACGTCCTTTGGCTTGGTAGCGTAAACGGCGGCGCACACGTCGAACTTCGCGTCCGGCGGCGGGGGCGGGGGTTCCTCCGCCTTCGGGCCATCAGACTTGGCCGGCTCGCCGACGGTCGTGAACACTTCGTCCCGGCTACCCGGCCGCGGGTTCTGGTTCCAGCGGCCCGTCGCCACTTTCTCCGCGAAGTTGTTCCGCGACAGAAGGGTGGCGCTGTTGAGCCAGTCGGTGCCGGTGCGCCAGCCCTTCACGTTCGGCGGTGAGAACAGCGCTTGCCCCATCTTCGCGAGCGGCTCGAGCAGGTCCGCGAGTGGCACGCGGGTGGCAACCGCGGTGCGCACCGCGCCGAGGGCACACTCGACCGGCCACTTCACCCGCTTTCGGTACGCGTGTGCGCTGAAGAACAGCCGCGACCCGAGGACCGTTCGGACGAGGGCCGCGATGTCGTAGTCGGACTTCCGGAACTGGTCCGCGAGCGGGGCCAGCAGTCCCTTGGGCGGCGCCTCCTCGCTCACGAGGAACGTGTACAGCTTCGACACCAGGAACTTCGGGCACGCGGCGTGGTCGCAGCAGAGCCGGACCACGTCCTCGCCGGTCCACCGGCCCGTTTTCCCGAAGACGGTCTTCGTGCCGTCGTCGTGCAACTCGCGGTTGAACTCGAACTGTTTCACCTCGGCGTCGTGGTGCCAGCCGGTGAGCGCGCGGGCCGCCTCCTGGATGTCCTTCTCCGTGTAGTTGTTGTTCCCCACGCCCAGCGAGAACAGTTCCATCACCTCGCGGGCGTAGTTCTCGTTGGGCGCCCCTTTCACGTTGCGGTTCGAGTCCAGCCACACCAGCATCGCGGGGTCTTTGCTCATGTCGAGCAGGAACGGCCGGAACTTCCCGAGCGCGTGTTTGCGGATGGTGACGTTCTGTTCGTACATCAGGCTCGTGCTGCGGACCTTGGCGTAGCTGGTGGCGAAGTGGTTGTGCCAGAATAGCGCCAGCTTCTCGCGCAGCGGGTGCCCGCCCTCGGTCATGGCGTACAGCCACCACACGCGCAGGTTCGCCGGCTCGGTGTAGAACTTCCCGCTCTCGGTGAGCAACTCGAGCCGGTCGGCCTGGTCCGGTTCGCCGGTCAGGATCCGGTCGAGCGTCTTGGTCGGCCCCTGGGCGAGCGCCTGATCGATCTCGGCGGGCGTGGCCCCGAAGCCGGCGCGCCGGTACAGGTGCGCGACCCACTTGCGGTTCCACTCGCCCGCGGCCGGTTGCCACGGCCGCCACGCGTCGGCGGGATCAACGTTGCTCAGATCGGCTGGAAGGGACTCGGCCACGGGCGCGTTCCTCGTGAAGCACCGGCGGGATGCCGGGAGGAGGTTCGGACTGGCGACCGCATTATTGCCATGAAAGGCCGGAGTTCCAAGCCTCAAGTTCCGGGTTCCCGGACCGGAGGCGAGTAACCCCAAACGCGGTCAGAATTTGCAGCTCTTGAATTACGGCTTCTTCGCTTTCGCTTCGGCTTCTTTGATGTATTTCTCGGGGTTCTCTTTGAACTCGTCACGGCACCCCGAACAGCACACGTAGTAGTCTTTCCCTTTGTACGTAACTTTCATTGTACCGAGGCCGCCGCTGACGATGCACTCCGGCCCCTTGGCGACGCTGGCGAACGGCTCGCCCTCTTTGGTCGCGCCCACTTGGTACTTCTTCGTGAACGCGACCGTCGTCCCCGCGGGCCGGCTCTCGAGCCGGTACAGGTGCCGGTTGCTGTGGAGCAGGCTGAACACGAGTCGCTGCTCCTCGGACGCCGGGGCGTTCGTGCGCGTCAGCGTGAGAACTTTTCCCTTGTCGGTCCACGTGCCGGTGAAGGTGGCGGTCGATTTGTCCGCGGTCGTGAGTGTGAGGGTGAACTTCGGTTCGGAAGCGTCCTTCTCAGGTGTGTAACGCAGTTCCCCTTTTGCAAAATGCTTACCCTTGTCGAATGTCACCGCCAGCCACGCGTCCTGGTCCTTAAATTTCCATTCCCATGTAACCTTTTCTTCCCAGGCGCCGGCGGCGCGCTCCTCTTTCGTTCCTTCGGGTGCCCCACTCCCTTTCCATCCGCCCACGAGCACGTTGAACGGTTGCAACGCTGCCTTCGGGGCCACATTGTCCCCAGGAGCCGTGTAACGCACAAAAGGTGTGTCGCAGTCGCGCGCAGTGTGATCAGAAATCGCACACGCGACCAAAAGAGCAGCAGCGGTCATGGCCGGTTCCTCGCGAGGTAGCGGAGCCCCGGGGTGGTTCTCCAAAAAGACGACGCGACAGGCCAGCCCTTTCAACAGGATCAATTAGTAGAGGCGAAACGAAGAAAGCCCGCGCAAACGCGCGGGCATTCGCTTCTCGGTGGAGAAGTTGGAGTTGAAGTGCGTGAGCACTGCGTGTATCACACGCGCGGCTTGCGGTACTTGCTGAGCTTACCGGCCGGCGGAACCGATGCGGCTACAGGAACTTCGGGCTTCGGAACAGCGACCGCATGAGGAGCGTTTTCGACGGGGGCGCCGCCGGACACAATCATCGCGGTGTCGCCACCCGTGTTAACCATCGTGTTGTGCGTGCCATTGTTGACCGCTTGGCCGACCGTAGCCAGTACGTCCGACGATTGCTCAATTTTGTCGTGAATCTCTTGGCGGTCCACTCGCACGTGCGACGGGGCCTCGATTCCGATCTTGACGCGGCCGGGGCCGACGCTAACTACGGTAAGCTTGATGTCGCCAGCGATGATGATGGATTCGCCGGGGCGCCGGGTGAGAACAAGCATCAGATGTCCCTCCTGGATGGTGCCGGCAGACAGGGCAGGTTGAATTGCCCTCGCCAGCGGTCCTCGTACTAATTCTACGACACAACTTGTCGCATCTTGCAGGCCGAGCTCATTTTTTTCTCAAGCTCGGCCCCACTGTTACCGACACGTTACGGTCCGCTCGACCCTCGCGCCATGTCGGTTGTCGGCCGCATAAACTTGAGCAATTTAGGCGCCGATATCAAGTAAGACGAAAAAACAGAGCAAACGTTTGCAACAGGAAAAAGAAAATTGCTCCCGGGCACCTCAACAACAGGTGCGATTTCACTGGAGCCAGATTTGAGAGAAAAAGTTAACCGAACGCGACAGGTGCTGTCAAGGCTAACGGCCGGCAAGCTGAGGGCTTTTGGAAGCTTGGGAAGTTTGATGCTCATTTCGGTGCTGACTGGAAACGTCCGGGGAGTGGGCGGCGGGCGTTTCAACACCCACCGCCCACTCCCCCCATACAAGACAAGCCACTGTTACACGAGGGCGGGAACGCGCGGCCGCCCGGCTACCACTTTCCAGGGTGGCAGCCAATCGTGCTCGTCGAACAGATCAGCGAGTTCCGCGAGTGACGGAACCACCGTTTCCGGACGGTAGGCGTACCGGGGCAGGTCTTCGGCTTTCGTGCCGCCGCTGAGCACAAGCACCGTGTGGAAGCCGAGTTGCACCCCGCCGAGGATGTCCGTCTCCATCGTGTCGCCGATCATCGTCGTCTGATCGGTGGTGAGCCCGAGTTCCTTGCGCGCCGCCCGCATCATGACCGGGCTCGGCTTCCCAACACTAAACGCTTTCACGCCGGTGGCGGTTTCGAGCAGCGCGACGAACGCCCCGCACCCGGGCCGCGTGCCGTTTTGCGTGGGACAGTTCGGGTCCATGTTGGTGGCGATCAGTTTCGCCCCGCCGAGGATCATCCGCACCGCGGACTCGACCAGTTCCAGGTTGAACGTGCGACCTTCACCAACAACCACGTAGTCAGGGTCGTGATCGACGACCGCGTACCCGTGCTGGTGCAACGCGGTGAGCAGCCCGCCCTCTCCGATCACGTAAGCGGTGCCGCCCGGCTTCTGTTGGGCGAGGAAGCGTGCCGTCGCCATCGCGCTAGTGAAGACGTGCTCCTCTTCCACGTCGAGCCCCAGGCGGACGAGACGCGCGACAACGTCGCGCCGGGTGCGCTGGCTGTTGTTGGTCAAGAACCGAAAGGGGATGTCCCGTTCGCGCAACTCGCGCACGAAGCGGTCTGCGCCGGGGATGAGATCCGTTCCGCGGTAAAGGACGCCATCCATATCAATCAAGAAGCCGAATTTCGGTGTGCTGTGCGGCACCATTCATTCCTCAGTGGTGAAAAATCAGGCCAAACGGGTTTCGTACCCGTGGCGAGTTCCGGAGAACGGGAGGAGGAGAAGCCGTCGAGAGGTGACGGTGAGGAGGAGGATGGAAGGGATTAATGCATCCGGCGTGCCACACCCGCTGATTAGCCCGCAACGGTATATAAAACTATAAATGGAAACGGTTTGCGCATGATGTGTAATCGAGATGAAGACTCGTCAGGTGCGTAAAGAGCGGGCACTTCGACCGCCTTCTCCCCTGTGCGAAAGGATCAACCGGAACGTTGGCAACGTGTCTTGTCTCGCGTTCGCACGCTCGGCTCATCCAGAGCGTGACCGGAAATGGGCCGCCATTTGGCCACTTTACCTACGCCGTCCGACCGGTCTTGCGGATGTCTGAACTTGTAACATTTTCCGCTTTCCTGTGTGGCGCGACCGCGGCCCCCGCGCTAAATTGCTTGCGTGGTTTCACTCAAGCTCGCAGCGCCCGCCTGAGCGAATGGCCATAAGAGTCGTCCGGAAATCGCAAAAATACTTCTTTGACGCCCAGTCGGTGCGCGTTATCTTAATCGCTTAACCCGCATCAGTCGCTCTCGCGGCGGGCCCCTCTCCCAGCCCTCACCGCCCGCCCCCGTGCCTCCGGCGAGGTACGGCGTCTGCGCCGGCGCGCCGGCCTCTCTTTCCTGTCACCCTTTTCTAAGGGGAACCGCCGATGGTTTCGGAATCCGAACTGCAAGTGGTCGTTCCGGTGGGCTTCCTGCTCGCCGAGGCTCGCGACATCAGCGTTCGTGTGGACCGGCCCGGGGAGGAACCGCTGCCGATCCGACTGCGCCTGATCCCGGCCCAGGTCCGCGTTTCGGCGCCGTCCGCCCCGGCCCCCCATCTGCCCGCCCGCCCGCGCCGCGCCGATCTCGATTCCGACTACCTTGAATTGGGCAACGGGGACTGAGCCGTTCGTTGCGCCCCGATCACGGCCCCGCGGCGCCCCACTTCGTGTGGAGAGTGGAGCGCCGCGGGGCCATCTTGTTGCCCCGTTCCGCCCGGTCGTACAATGCCCGGTATCACTCGCGGGCGGGCGCCCGCGGTTCCTTCCCGCGGGCGCGATGCAGTCACCACAACCGAGAGCCGATCGCCCGCGCCGCGTCACCGTGCTCGGGTCCACCGGGAGCATCGGGACCAGCACCCTCGACGTGGTCCGGCACCTGCCCGAGCGGCTCGAACTCGCCGGCCTCGCCGCCCACTCGAAGTGGGAGCAGCTTGCGGAACAGTGCCGCGAGTTCCGGCCCCGGTTCGCCGTCCTCTGTGACCGCGAAGCGTTCCAGCGGGCCGACCGAAAATCCTTCCCCGCGGGAACCGAACTCCTCTGTGGCGAGGACGGCGTTCACCGGATCGCGACGGCCCCCGACACCGACGTGGTGGTCTCCGCCGTCGTCGGGGCGGCCGGGCTGGCCGGCACCTGGGCCGCGCTCGAGAGCGGCAAGACGGTCGCGCTCGCGAACAAAGAAACCCTCGTCGTCGCCGGGCCGCTCGTGACCGAACTGGCGGCGCGCCGGGGCGCTAAGCTCCTCCCCGTGGACAGCGAGCACTCCGCGATCTTCCAGGCGCTCACCGGCCACGCCGCGGGGGACGTGGACCGCGTCGTCCTGACCGCCAGCGGCGGGCCGTTCCGCGGCAAGCGCGCCTGCGACCTGGAGGGCGTCACCCGCGAGCAGGCGCTGCGGCACCCGACCTGGCAGATGGGGCCGAAGATCACCATCGACTCCGCGACCCTGATGAACAAGGCGCTGGAGGTGATCGAGGCCCGCTGGCTGTTCGGGCTGACCGCCGAGCAGATCGACGTGATCGTCCACCCGGAGTCGGTCGTCCACTCGTTCGTCGAGTTCCGGGACGGCTCGGTCCTCGCCCAGCTCTCGCCCCCGGACATGCGGCTGCCGATCCAGCTCGCCCTCCTCCACCCCGACCGCGTGCCCGGCCCCACCAAGCGGCTCGACTGGAAGGCGCTCGCGGCGCTGCGCTTCGAGCAGCCGGACCGCGACACGTTCGAGGCCCTGGAGCTGGGCTTCGAGGTGGTGCGGCGCGGCGGGACGTGCGGCGCGGTGCTCAACGCGGCCAACGAGGCGGCCGTGGGCCGCTTCCTGAACGGCGAGCTGGCGTTTCTCGACATTGCCCGGTGCTGCCGGGCGGTTCTCTCTTCGCACGACTACGAAACCCGACCCACGCTGGAGAGGCTTTTGGCCCTCGACCGGTGGGCGCGGCAGGAGGTGGCCCGTTGGACCCGACCCCGAACGCCGGTAGCCCCGACAGCATGAACCCGCCGCCGCCGACCGACCCGAACGCCGCGGCCGGCGCGCCCGACCACGGCCAGGAGGTGTCTGCGCTCAAGGGGTGGGTGCGCGAGAACGCGTTCTCGCTCGTCACCAGCGCCGTCGTGATCGCGCTCGTGTGCCGGTACCTGGACCCGTTCGACACCCTCAAGGTGGTGCTCGGGCTCGGGTTCATCATCTTCATCCACGAGCTGGGCCACTTCCTCGCGGCCAAGTGGTGCGACGTTCACGTCAACATGTTCAGCATCGGGTTCGGCCCGGCGGTGCCGTTCTGCCAGTACAAGTGGGGCGAGACCACGTACAAGATCGGCATCATCCCGCTGGGCGGGTTCGTGCAGATGGTGGGCGAGGGGGACGGGGCCGACAGCGAGGAGGCCGAGGACGACCCGCGCAGCTTCCGCAAGAAGACGGTGGGGCAGCGGATGCTCATCATCTCCGCCGGGGTGGTGATGAACATCATACTCGGGATGGCCTGCTTCGTGGCGGCGTACCTGCACGGCGTGCAGGAGAAGCCCGCGGCCGTGGGGACCGTCGAGAGCGGCGGGGCCGCGTGGCGCGCCGGCATGCGCACCGGCGACCACATCACCCGGATCGACGACCGCGTCAACCCGTTCTTCGACGACATCCGACCGATCGTGATGGGCACGCAGAAGGACGAGAAGGTGCCGATCGCCTGGACCCGCGACGGTGTGGCCCAGCCCGAAACCACCGTTTCGCCGCTGCGCGACGAGGGGCAGCGGTTCCCGCAACTGGGCGTCTCGCCGCCGTCGCAGTTGAAGCTGATGACGATCCCGAAGCGGGCCGCGTTCAGTCCGACCGTGCCCGGCACCCCCGCCGCCGCGACCGAGCCCAAGTTCATGGCCGGCGACCAGATCGTCAAGATGACCGAGCCGCCCAAACCCTCCAAGAAAGAACAGCCGGTTACGCAGGAATTGCCCGTTACAGATGTTGCGTCCTTCGAGGAGTATCAGCGCCGGATGGTGCTGCTGGCCGGTAAGGACATCACGTTCCACGTCGTTCGCGCCGACGGCGACCAGCAGCCGGTCGCGATCACGGTCAGGCCCACCTACCGGCACGACCTCGGGCTGCGGATGCGCATGAACGAGATCGTCGCGCTGCGGGCCGGCGGGAACGCGGAGAAGGCCGGGGTGATCGCGCACAACGAGGGCACGAACCCCACCCGCGGCGACCGCATCAAAGCCGTCCTGCTGCCCCCGGACGCGAGCGGCGCGCGGGTCTGGTTCGTGAACGGGCCGATCGATTTCACCAAGCCCGAGTTCGCGGTCGAGGACTCGAAGAAGGTCGTTCAAAAGCCGCTCGACCCGCTGCTGCTCCCGCACCAGCTCAACCAGTGGGCGAACGGCCTTTCGGGACCGGTGGCGGTGGAGCTGGTGGTGCTGCGCGAGGACGCGGCCAGTCACACCGACGTGTCGAAGCGGCTGAAGGTCGAGTTTGACCCGTCGTACCGGTTCGACCGCGAGAGCTGCACGCTGCCGAACAGCCCGATTCCGATCAGCGGTCTGGGGCTGGCGTACTGGGTGGACGCCGGGATCGACGAGGTGGCCCCGGGCGGCCCGGCGGCGGCGGCGGGCGTCCAGCGCGACGACGTGATCGTCGCGGTGCGGTTCAAGTCCCGGGACGCGGCCGGGAACCTGAAGGCGGGCGAGTGGAAGGAGGACCTGAAGTCGTACCAGTGGGCGTCCGCCGAGTCGGCGTACCAGGCCGGCCCGCCGGAACTCGACATCCGGGTGAAGCGCGGCGAAGAGGTGAAGGAGTTCACGCTCACGGGCGCCGAGCACAAGGACTTCCCGACCGACGACCGCGGGCTCATCTTCCAGACCGAGAACCAGGTCCAGAAGGCCGCGGACGTGGGCGACGCGATCCGGCTGGGGGCTCAACGCACGACGCGGTTCATCAAGGTCGTGTACATGAACCTGTACGCGATGGCGTTCGGGCGGGTGAGCGTGAAGACGATGAGCGGCCCGCTGACGATCGCGACCGTGTCGTACCGGTTCGCGGGCGAGGACTTCTGGCAGTTCCTGCTGTTCCTGGGGATGATCTCGGTGAACCTGGCGGTGGTGAACTTCCTGCCGATCCCGGTGCTGGACGGCGGGCACATGGTGTTCCTGCTGCTGGAGAAGGTCTTGGGCCGCCCGGTGCCGGAGCGACTGTTCGCGGTGGCGATGTACACCGGCCTGTTCCTGATCCTGTCGCTGATGGTGTTCGTGATCGCGATGGACGTGCGCCGGCTGTTCTTCGGCTGGTTCTGATCGGCTGGCCGGGGGCTTTCACCCCGGGCTATTTCCCGCGGCCCCGTTGGGGCCGAAACCAACCAGGGCACCCGGGTCATCCCCGGGTGCCCTTGCGGTTGAAGAACTCCGCGATGAGCCGCTTCGACTCCTCGGAGCCGGCGAGTTGCATGAACGCCTCGGTTTCGAGCGGAATGGCTTGTCGCAACGGCAGCCGCGCCCCTTCGTACAGTACGCGCACGGCTTCCGTTGCCGCCCCCGGTTCCGGCTCCTGAAGCGGCTTGAAGCGTTGCCGCTCCCACGGCGGCTGTAGCGGGGAGAACTTGCGCGCCCGGCGGTCCTTGCGGTCCACACGCAGCACGTAGTACGCCGCTTGCGTAACCAGCGTGGCGGGCTCAACGGCCACATCGGCCAGTTCGTGAGCCACGGCTCCGTGGTAGTCCAGGCTCTGGCCGGTCGTGAGCATCGTGCTTGCTTGGTGCATTCCGCTCACACCAAGGACGCGCGGGAGCCGCTGGGTTCCGCCCCACCCCGGGATCAGTCCGAGCTTCACCTCCGGCAGCCCCAACTGCACTTTCGGGTTAGTTCCGCAGATGCGGCAGTCGCACGCGAGTGCCACCTCCAACCCGCCGCCGAGCGCGGCGCCGTCGATCGCGGCGCAGGTGGGGAACGGGAGTGCTTCGAGTTGTTCCAGAACGCGCAACCCTTGCTCGATGAACGCTCGCACCTCGGGGGCGTTCGGGGCGGGCGCGTTCGCCAGGAGCTTCAGGTCCGCGCCCGCGATGAAGATGCCCGGCTTCGCGCTCGCGAGCACCAGCCCGGGCACGTCGGCGCGCGTTGAGAGGGACGTGAGCGCGTCGCCGAACTCGGTCCACAGTTCGCGCGTGAGAACGTTCGCTTTGCTCCCGGGCTGGTCGAACGTGAGCACCGCGACGCCGTCCGGGCGCGTTTCAACCGTGATCGCCGACATGATGGGGCCTCACCTGCGTGTAGCGATGAGGAACATTGTACCTCAGCGCCACTGGCGCCGGAGGCGCTCGCCGGCGGCACGCGGAATCGTCGGGTAGCGGTCCGCACCGATCAAGGCCAGCACCTCTGGGTGCGCTTGCGGCCCGGCGACAGCGCCGCCGTCCACGTACATCGCCGCGAGCCGGCTCGTACCGGGTTCGCCGACGCGGATCACCGGCTGGCGGAGCGATTGCAGTTTCGGGTCCGCATAGGTGACCGCGTGGACGCAGTTCTGCACCGCCCGGTTGCCGCGGAACGAATCGACGCTCCGGAACGTCACGGCGCCGCTGCCGAGCGTGTTCGCCTGGCGCACGGCGAGTTCGTACCGCTGCGCGTCGGTCTCGAACGGCCCCCACACCGACACCTGCGCGTTGTTGGCCGTCATCTTGGCGAACGTCTCGTCGAGCGTGTAGTTCTTCCCCTCAACGGGGCGTATGCGCAGCGGCTGCACCGGGCCGGACGCGGGCAGCCAACTGATGGTGACCTGCTCCACTTCTAACCGTCCGTCGGCGGTCGGAGTCGTTTTCACGAACGTCGCCCAGGTGTGCGCGGTGCGCGGCTTGAACGGAACCGACTGCCCCCCGAACAGAACGAAATAGTACCGTGAGTCCGACGCACACTCGGCGGCCGGCACGGTTCCGATCAAGGAGAGGGCGGTGAAGCAAGCGAACATGGCTCGGGCTCCGGGTGGCGTTCCCAACATAATCCTGGGGAGATGCGGAACTTGTACCCGTTCGCGGGGCCACAAAATGTAACCGTAATTTCCCGACACGCGCAATCGGTAAAGGCCGAACGACGCGCCCCCGCGGCACGTTGACCGCATGGTCGCGTCGTTCGGAGTGCGATGCACTGTTACGGGCCACCCGGGCGCAACCGGTTCCCGTCCTTATCGACCCACGTGAACGGCCGGACCACGTCCACCGGTTTCGTGGAGATCTTTTCGCCCAGGATGGTCTCGAAAACCGTTCCGTACACGCGCTCGATGGGGATCATTGCGTGCGCGGCCATGATCTGGTGAACCAGCCCTTGGTTCGTGACCACCACGCGGCCCCCCTTACCGCACGCGACGACGCGGTTGCCCGGCGCGCCCGCCGCGTCCTTCTGCATCTGCTCGAACTTCTTGGCACCGAGGGTCACATCGGGGCCGTCGATCGGCGGCGGCGGGAGCTTCGGCGCGAGCGGGCGCCCGGTCGGGTCGCGGTAGGTCAGCGCGTCTTTCTCGTCCATCGGGTCCGGCGGGTCGTAGGTGACCGCTTCGACCACGATGCCGAACTCCCGGCGCAACTTCTCCGCATGCGCCTTGCGGAACAGCTCCTTGAACGTGGCCCCGTCGTTCTTCGCGTCCCGCATGCAAGTCTTGGTGGTCTCCACGACCCATTTCGCTTCGCGGAGGAAGGTTTGGGCGTCCACCGGGCCGGCGACGCAGTGCAGCACGCGGCCGTCCGGGGCGCAGAAGTACGCGGCCACGTTCCCGCCCTGCTTCTGCCCGCCCACGATTTTGAAGGTCGCGACCTTCTGGTACGACGACACGAAGTACTCGTTCACGAACGCACCGACCGCCGCGTTGTTCAGGGCGCCCACACGGAGCGCTTCGGCGTTGTTTCAGGTCAGGTCCGGGTCTTCGAAGTGACCGGAGACGTGCAGCACGAGGACGAGTTTCTGTTCCTTTTTGGCGACGGCGGCCGCTTCCTTGGGGCTACCGACGAAGTCGAGCTTCGTGCCGTGGCCGCAGGTTTCGGCGGCGCCGCCGGGGGCCGCAACGAGGGCGACTACGGCGAGCGCAAACAGGGACCGAGGCATGGGAACGACCTCCGCGCGTGGGAGCGGGCGAACCTCATATTACCGTCCCCAAGACGCGACAGGCGGCGAGAAGGATTGCCGCGTTACACGGGCGTTGCGCGGCTCTCCTGGTGCCCGAGTACCCACAAATACTTCGGCCGGGGTCACTTCTTCTTCGCTTCGCCCTTGCGCCAGCCGAGTAGTACGATCTGGTACTCCCCGGCCTTGGCGTCGAGCGGGATGACAAGTTCGTTGGTTTCCGGCGTCTTGGTGATGCGCTCCTTCTTCACCCCCTCAAGGAACTCGTCGGGGCCGGCGAGGTCTTCGTACCCGGGCACGCCGTAGTGCATCGGGAGCGCGTACAGCCGCGGCTTGATCTGCTCCGTCACCTTCTGCGCCTGCTCGCCGTTGATGGTATAGATGCCGCCGACCGGAACCATCAGCACGTCCACCTTGCCGATCGCCTTCACCTGCTCCGCGGTCAGCTCGTGGCCCAGGTCGCCCAGGTGGCACAGCACCAGGCCGTTCATCTCGATGATCCAGATGCTGTTCTTGCCGCGCTGCATCCCGTTGACGGTGTCATGGTAGGTCGCGACGTTGCGCACGCGGATGCTGCCGCGCTTCTCGTCGTACGTCTTCCACTCCTGCTTCCCGGGCTTCGTCTCGACGACCCCGCGGTAGATGTCGGCCTCCTTGAGCTTCGTGTCCTTCTTCTGGGCCTCGACGAACTCGACGAGCGCGTGGTCCTCGTGCGAGTGGCTGACGAGGACGAACTCGGCGGGGATGACGGGGCGGCCGAACGCCGGGATGCCGTGCGGGTCGATCGCGATCAGGCGCCCCTCGGCCGACTCGATCTGGAAGAACGACTGCCCGAGCCACCGGATCTTGATCGACTTCTCCTTCGGCTCCTGCCCGGTCGCGCGCGAGGGCGGTGCGGTGAGCGCGACCGAGAGGAGGGCGGTCAGCAGAGCAGCAGAAGCGAACAACCGGGTCATGAGTCTCTCCGCGGTGGTGTCGTCGGGGTCTTTGATCGGTCCGGGGCGCGGGTGATGTTCGGCAAGCAATGAACGAGCATGTACAGGGCGGTTAACAAGTGGTGCGTGCGAACCGCTCTCGGCGTCAGCAACTGACACCCGGCCCTGCCGATTGGCTTTGATTTTTGTGGCACAGACAGGAATGTCTGTGCCACAAAAATCAAAGCAAAGCCAAGAAGCCCCACCCGGGCCGTTAATGAGCGGAATCCCGCCCCCTCGTGCAACCGGCTACTTCCCGTCCAGGTCCGCCTGCACCGCGTGCAAAATCTCCTTCGTGGCATCGTTCTGCACGAGGGCTACGAGCTTGAGGTTCTTCAGCGCGAGCGGGCGGGCGCCGCGCGGGAACGGGCTCTCCGACTTCGCGAAGTCGTCCAGGTACTTCACCAGCGACGCCTTCACCGCCTCGGGGTCGATGGCCACCGCCTGCTCGTGGTCCTTTTTCGCCAGCGCGAACCCCTTCGCGCCGCCCGGCATCGCGCGCACCACCATGTGATGGTACCGGATGCCGTTCCCGCCGGTGTACCGGACCCGTTCCTCCACGAGGGCGAACCGCAGCCGCACCTTCTCCCCCGGGGCCTCCAGGTCGGACACCTTCGCTTTGGCCTCGAAGGCCCCCTTCTCGCCCTTCGTTACCGCGAGCGACAGCTTCACCCCCGCGGGCTTCTCGAGCAGGTCGTCCAGGGCGGTGCGGAACTGTTTGTAGAACTTCTCCGAGTCGGCCGCGGCGCCGCCGGAGGCGGTGCCCAGCTTCCCGCTGATGAACAGGGTGGGGGCGCCGCGGATCTGGTCGCCGTAGTACTCGGCCCGGTCCATCCCGTCCGGGCTGGTGAGCGGGTCCGGGCCGGGCACGTGGAAGTGGTACTGGAGCAGGACCACGTCCGCCGGCTTGTACGCCTTCAGCAGCCCGTCGAACGCGAGGTCCACGCCCACGCACGGCGGGCACTCGGCCCCGGTGAACACCTCCACCACGGCCGCCCGGTCCGACTTCGCCTTGCGGCCGGCGAACGCCTCGGCCTTGAACGGCGGGCTGGTCTTCGAGTACTCGACGAAGTCGCGCAGCTCGAGCTTCGTCAGTTGCGCCTGGTACGTTTTGGCGTCGTCGGGCTTACCGGCCTTCTGGAGTGTCCGCACCAGCGCCTCCAGCACCTCGATGCGGGCCGCGGCGGTGTCGTCGTCGGTGAGGAGCCGCTCGGCGCGCTTCGCCTGGGCCACCGCTAGGTCCGCGAGCCCGGTCTGATCGGCGAGCAGCTCCACGGTGCGGAGTGTGACCTCGCGCTCCCACCGCGGGCCGAACAGCCCGGCCGACTTGTTCACCCGCTCCACCACCCCGCGCACCTCGCCCGCCGGGAGCTTCTTGTCGGCCGCCTGCGCGAGCACCTGGAACGCGGCGTTGAACAGCTCGGGGCCGTCGTCGGTCTGGGACAGCGCCTCGCGGGCCAGCTCGAACGGGTCGGTGAGCTTCGCCAGCTTGGTCGGGTACAGGGTCGTCAGTTGCAGCCGGCCGCCGACCACCGACAGCGATCCGTTGAGCTTCTTCTTGTCTTTGGTCAGTTGGCCGTCGAAGTTGACGATCTCGCGGTCGGTGATACCGAGGGTGAACGACACCCGGTCGCCGCTGACGCTGACGCCGGTCACGGCCGGTTTGATCTTCAGCTCGTCCGACGCGCCGAGGTACTCGGCGGTCCACTTCCCGCCCTTCTCGGCGAACGAGATCAGCATGGTGGTCTCCTCGCCGCGGGAGAGCGGGAGCGTGAGCTTCCAGTTCCCGGCGGGCGGGGCCGGGTCGGCGCCGCGACCGAGGCCCGCCGCGCAGGCCAGCGCGGCGAGGACGAGGAGTGTACGGGGCATGAGGTCAGCTCTCGGGGTCGGGAGTGGGGGCGGGGCGGTTCAGTTCGTCCCGGTAACGATACACCTTCGCCACCGCCTCCGCCACTTGGCGGACGTCCGCCGGGGCGAGCGACAGCACTGGGTGGTGCAGCACGACACACCGCGCGTGCGCGTCGGCCGCGTGGTCGAGGGGGCCTGCGGCGCGGAACCGCGACGGCGAGCGCCCCACGTGGAGCGCGTTGAAGCCGGCGTCGAACGCGACGCCCTCGGCGCGCAGCGCCTTGACGAGCCGCTCGCGCGACAGTCCGAAGGCGGCCGGGTCGTACCGGAGCCCGAGCTTGTAGAAGGCCGGGAGGTGCGCGCCGGCCTCCAGCGGCGCGAGGGGGGAGAAAGACAACCCACCCCCCAGCCCCCTCCCTGAAGGGAGGGGGAGTTCGCCCGATCCGCTTTGCGAACCGAGTTCGCTAAGCCGTTTCAAGGTGTCCTGGCTCCCCCTCCCTTCAGGGAGGGGGCTGGGGGGTGGGTTGATTTGGAACAGTTCCCGCACCCGCTCCACACGCCACGCCGTGGCCTCGTGCAGCTTCCGCAACTGTGGTCGGAGGGCCGCCGCTTGTAGCTCGCTGAGCGGCGCGAGTTGCTGCACCCCGCGATTCAGGTGCCCCTTCGCGCGCTGGAAGAGGACCGGGTCCGCGAACAGCAGCCCGCCGCCGCGCCCGGCGGTGAGCAGCTTCGAGCCGCCGAAGCTCAGCGTGCCGACGTCCCCCCAGGTGCCCGCCGGCCGCCCGTCGAGCACCGCCCCGGGCGCCTGCGCCGCGTCCTCGACCACCCCGACGCCGCGGGGCCGGGCGAGGGCGAGCACGGCGGGCATGTTCACGAGCCCGCCGTGCAGGTGCGAGCAAAGGACCGCCTTCGTGAGCGGCGTGAGCGCGGCTTCGAGCTTCGTTTCGTCGAGCTGCCAGTTGTCCGGCCGCACGTCCACCAGCACCGGTTTGGCGCCCAGGGCGTGAACGGTCAGGAAGTTGGACTCGTAGTCGTAGGCGGCCATCACCACCTCGTCGCCCGGGCCGACCCGCAGCGCGCGGAGCGCCACCTCGACGGCCAGAGTGCCGGTGGCGCACGTGAGCGCGTGCGGGACGCCGTGGAACGCGGCCAGCTCCGCTTCCAGCGCGCAGACGTGCTCGCCGCGGTACTGGCCCCACGCGCCCGACGCGACGGCGGCGCACAGGGCGGCCTGAACGTCCGGATCGGGGAGCGGCCACGCCGGCGGCCCGTCGGGCCGGATGGGGGCGCCGCCGAGCAGTGCGGGTAGTTCGGAACGCATGAGTTCAGGTATACTGGAACGGGTTCCGCGAACCGAAGGCGCGCCCGTGGCCACCAAAATTCATCCCCAGCCCGCCTGGGACACCGCTTACAACCCCGACGTGCTGTTGAACCTGGTCTGGCCGCGCCCGCGGGCCTATCAGGCGGAGGCCGCGCTCCGCAGCCTGCCCCCGCCGCTGGTGCGGCGGTTGCGCCTGTACGGGGCCGCGTGCGCCCGGATGGTATGGGATGTGCTACCCCCCGACGCGCGGAACGCGGTCTTGCTGTCCGAGCGGGCCGCCGACGACCCGGCGGCAGAAGCGGGTCTGCGTGCCGCGGCGGTGCGGATGCGCTACGGGCCGATCACCTTCCAGCATCAGGCGGCCAATGCGGCCGGTTGGGCGTCGGCCGGGCAGTTCGCCGCACCGTCCCGGGCCGTAGGGCCGCCGCGCCCCGTCTGGAACCCGGTGGAGGCGGCACGCGAGACCGCCAAGGCGCTCGCGACCCGGGCCGCCGGCCCCGCGCCGGCCGGCGGGAGCCCCGTCTCGAAGGCGTGGCAGGTGGCGTGGAACCGCGCGTTCTCGGCCGCCCGCGAGCATCAGGCGGAGCTGGTCCGTGACATCTTCCCACCTCCGCAGTACGCCCGTTCCTTCTCGCCCGAGTGGCGGACGGACACAGTGACCGCCCTCGCGCGGCAAATGGACGACAGCGGCGACTTCTCCGCCGTGCCCATTCTGGCCGACGCGCTGCAAGACGCCGGCTGCACGGACGAAGTGATGTTGGGGCGGTGCCGCGCGCCGTCCGGCGTCCACGGCCGCGGGAACTGGGTAGTGGATTCGGTACTGGGTCGGGAGTAGGTTAACAGCCCGCGAGCCGTCAGGTTCCCACCGATTATGAATGAAACAAGCTGGCAGACCGGTGCCGACGGCGAAGAGATGCTCGAGTTCGTCGCCGACCGCCTGTCGCCGCGTCAATGGCTGCTGGCGTCGGCGGCGTACGCCCGCCGGCTCTGGGACGCGCTGCCCGACGGCCCGCTCCGTCAGGCCATCGACGCCGCTGAACTCGCCCTCGCGCCGCTGAGCGCGAAAGAGCGTAACGCGTGGCTCAAGAAGATCGACGCCGCGATCCCCGACGCCGTGAGCCGCGCGCAGGCCGCCCAGCGCGCGATCGTGAAGCCCGCCGACCCGGACGCCGCCACGGTCGCGGACCCGGTGCTGAGCAAGCCGAACCAGGCGGCGCCGTCGTTCCCGCTGTTCCAGGCGGCCAGCCGGCACGCTGCGAACGCGATCGAGGGCATCGGCGAGGCGGTGGCCGAGGCCGCCGCGGCGGTGCGGGTGCTGTTCGAGGAACCCGGCCCCGAGATGCTGGAATCGATCCGGCCGCTCGTCGAGCAGGCCGCCGCCAGCCGCACCCGGGCGAACACGTCGGCGAACAACGCCCTGCGCCTGAAGGGGGAGGGCGACGAGCACGCGGACCGGTCCGCGGGGGTGAAGAACAAGGGGCGGGCGGAGGCCGAGGCGCTCGAGATCGTGCGCAAGCTGGAGGAGGGGAAGGGGAAGAGCCAGGACGACGAGTTCGAGGCCGAGATGAAGCGCGAGCGGGCCGCGGCGAAACAGCTCGCGCGGGTGCTGCGCGAGATCGTGGGGAACGCCTTCAAACCGCCGCGGTTCGAGCCCGCTTGGCGCACGGAGGAAGTGGCGGCGCTGGCGCAGACGATTTACGAGGAACGGGCCTTTGAGCGGATGGTGGCACTGGGGGACGCGCTCCTCGACGCCGACTGCGACGAGGAGGCGATTCTGCGCCACTGCCGCGGCACGGAGGTCGGAATAAAGGAGCCACCGCAGCACCTCCGCGGGTGCTGGGTGCTGGAACTGATCCTGGGCCGCTACGCCTCGCTGCCCGCGCCGAAGCCGGGTAAGAAACCCAAGCCGAAACGCGACCCGTTCGACGACTTCTTCGACCTGAAATCGCTCCGCGGCAAAGACCCGTTCGCGTGATGCCCAAACCCGTTAGCCTCGCATAAGGCCTGTGGCTTGTCTGGTTTTGTGACGCAGACATTCCTGTCTGTGCTGTTCCGCAGCTCAGGAGCGCACAGACAGGAATGTCTGTGCCACAAAACCAAGGTCAACGCCGGCCTATTCAGAGGCCCATTCGAGCGAGCGCGGCTGCCAACGTTACCACCGCGCTGCTGATCAGAACGCGCGGGCGAATCGCCTTTCCGATCGCTCGCACCGTCCGGCCGACCCATCGCCCACCGGTCACACACATCTCGAGTTTGAACGAATCCGTCAGTTTGTTATAACCAAAGCTGAACCTGAGACCGAAGGCCTGCTTCGGCCGACGAGCTTTCGCGGACTTCTTCGTTGCGCGGCGTGCCGTGCGGGCCGTTCGCTGTTTCTTCTTCGCCACGATGCTGACTCCGAAACGATTCCGGGATTAGCGCCCCGATGGCCAGTCGGGGAAGCTGGTTTTCGCCGTCCGGACGGCGACATGTGCGAATTGAATCAAATCAAAAGGAGCCGTTCGCCGGCTCCTTACCGACACTCACCGACACACCCGACCGAGCCCCGACAGGACACCGACAGATGAGTCAGCCAACGCCAAAGAAGGGTGGGCCGGGTGTGCCGGTGAATGTCGTGGCAATCAAGGCCGCGCGTGAGGCAAAAGGCTGGTCACAAAAGACATTTGCAAAAGAAGTTGGGTGTGACGCGCGTGTAGTTGAGCGGATCGAGTCGCGCGGCACTGCGGCACTGAAAACGCTTGCGGACATGGCCGAGGCTCTCGGCGTTACACCCGAATCACTTCGTCCACCGGCTGCTGCGCCACAAGGGTTCTCACGGAGCACGTTTCAGCTTCCGCCTTCCCTGCCCGACTTTACCGGTCGTGAGGATGAGCTGCGCCGCATTACGGACCGGCTTCGCGGGGTCGGCAAGTCGGTCGGCATCTCGTCGGCGTTACGCGGAATGGGCGGGATCGGCAAAACGGTGACTGCCATTGAAGCGGCGTGGGAGGTAAAGGACGAGTTCCCCGATGGGCAACTCGTGGTCGAACTCCGCGGGATGTCCGAGCAACCGCTGACCGCGGTCCAGGCGATGTCGCAGCTCATCCGCGACTTTCACCCCGAAGTGGGCAAGCTTCCTGACGACGAGAAGGGCCTTCAGGCGATGTACCGGCAGACGCTCGAAGGCAAGAAAGCTCTTGTGCTGCTGGACGACGCAAAGGACGAATCGCAGGTGCGTCCGCTGCTGGGCGTGCGGTCGGTGGCGTTCGTCATCACGAGCCGGAACACCCTCGAACTCGACGCCGTGGAATCGATCCGACTCGGCGTCCTGCCGGTGGACGAGGCATTTACCCTGCTGCGCGGCATCATCGGGGACAAGGGTACGGACGAGGAACTGCGAACTGTGTCCGAGTTGTGCGGCCGATTACCGCTGGCGCTGCGCGTAGCCGGCGACTTCCTGCGGTTGCACGAGAACTGGTCGCTGCCCAAGTACATTACGGCACTTCAGGACGAATCCAAACGCCTGGAGCGATTGAAGGGCAAGTCGCCGGATCGTGATGTGGAAGCGGTCCTGGGGCTGAGCGCAAGCGAACTCGTGCGTGAGAACGCACAACTGGCCGAGCGATGGCAACTGCTGTCCGTGTTCCCCGCGGATTTCGATGCTCAAGCTGTTGCTGCGGTTTGGGACCTGAAAAGGGGCAACAAATTCGATATCGACGCAGCCGATGGCGAACTCACCGCTCTGCTCGAACGCAGCCTCGTGCAGTTCGACACCACAACAGACCGCTATTCGCTCCACGACCTGATGCGACCGGTCGCTCGCACAGCGTTCGAGTTCGTTGAAGGGCACGAGTTGCAGGCCAGTACGAACGAACGCCTCGCAACGGCCGAGGAGCGATTCGCGGGTTTCTATTGCCGCGTCCTGGGAGCAACGAACGGATTGTACCTGAAGGGTAACGATAACGTTTTGCGTGGACTCGCACTCTTTGATCGCGAAGCAACGAACATCCGCCACGGGCAACGTTGGGCGGTACAGCATCGGGCGACAAAGCGCGTCGCAGCGGAACTATGCCGTCACTACTCAGGGATCGGAGCTTATGTCCTTGGCCTTCGCCTCTTTCCACGTGAGCAAATTGACTGGGCAGAGGAAGCCGTTACCGCCTGCCGCGAGATCGGGGACCGGCGCGGGGAGGGGGCGGCGCTGGGGAACCTGGGGTTGGCGTGGGCGGCCCTGGGCGACGCACGCAAGGCCATCGGGTTCCACGAGCAGGCATTGGCCATCGGCCGCGAGATCAGGGACCGAAGTGGAGAGGGAAACGTGCTGGGCAACCTGGGTAACGCATGGGCCGCATTAGGTGACACCCGCAAGGCTATCGCATTCTATGAGCAGCACTTGGCCATCGCCCGCGAGATCGGGGACCGACGCGGAGAGGAATATGCGATAGGCAACCTGGGGATCGCGTGGAAGAATCTTGGCGACGTCCGCAAGGCCATTGGGTTCCACGAGCAGACATTGGCCATTGCCCGCAAAATTGGGGATCGTTCTGGAGAGGGGGCCACCCTCGGGAACTTGGGGAACGCGTGGGCGGATCTGGGCAACGCCGGCAAGGCCATCGGATTTTACGAGCAGCACTTGGCCATCGCCCGCGAGATCGAGGACCGTCACGGTGAGGGGAGCGCGCTGGGAAACCTGGGAACCGCATGGATAGATTTGGGCGACAGCCGCAAGGCTATTGGGTTTTACGAGCAGCGGTTGATCATTGCCCGCGAGATCGGGGACCGACGCGGGGAGGGGTACGCCCTGGGGAACCTAGGGATCGCGTGGGCGGCCCTGGGCGATGCCCGTAAGGCCATCGGGTTCTACGAGCAGAACTTGGCCATCGCCCACGAGATCGGGGACCGACGCGGGGAGGGGGCGACATTGGGGAACCTGGGGATCGCATGGGCGGCCCTGGGCGACGCACGCAAGGCCATCGGGTTCTATGAGCAGGCGTTAGTCGTGGCCCGCGAGATCGGGGACCGACGCGGAGAAGGGAACGCGTCGTTCAACATGGCGCTTGCGCTCCACGGTCTCGGACAAGCCGACGAAGCGATTCGTTTTGCTGAGTCAACCCTCGCCATCTTCACCGAGATCGAAAGTCCGTACGCCGAGGCGGCCCGCCGCAAGCTCGCGGAGTGGCGCGGGGAAGTGGCGACTTGAACTCGCGTCCGCGTAGCATGGTGCGAACGCGCGCCCCCCTCGGGCGGTTTCCTTTCGCTCCGAGGGGTCACATTTCGGCTAGCGCACCTTCGCGCGGAACTTCACGGTGCCGCTCTGGCCCGGCAGCAGCGTGCCCGGCAGCTCCCACCGCACCACCACCGAGCCGGCGTCGTTGTCCGAGGCCGCGAAGTTCGACGGCCGGTCCGACTGCGCCGAGCCCGCCACGTACTCCAGCCGCGGGCTCAGGCTGTCGCTGACGACCACGTCGTCGATCGCCTTCGCGCCGGTGTTCGCGTACTTGATCGTGATCGTCACGAACTCGCCCGGCTCCTTCGGCCCCGGCGGGTCCACGCTCTTGGTCACGGTGAGCGGGGCGAGGAACGGGAACGCGGTCAGTTGCTCCGGCTCCACCACCACGCCGACCACCTGCACGTTCTCCACCTTCGCGAACGCCGCCGGGCGGCTGGTCCCGATGAAGAACGCCGTGCCCACCTTGCCCACGAACGCCGACGGCTGCACCCGGCCCTCGAACCCGGCCGGCTTGGTCAGCGCGACCTCGAGCATCGGCGTTTGGCGCTCGCGCAACAGGCCGGTCCCCTGGGCGGCGGTGTGGGCCACCAGCTTGTGCTGCTGGTCGAACCCGCTCGGCAGCACCTCGGAGCGGCGGATCATGAACCGCGGCGAGCAGATGCACACCACGTTCGAGGTCGTGACCTTGCGCCGCCCGCCGATCGTGTACTCGACGCCGACGTCCGTCGCGTTCAGCCCGGCGATGCGCCCGGCCGGGCCGATCCCCAGCGGGTCGCCCTTGTCGCCGCCGTCAACGAAGCACTCTTCCTTCGGCCCCTTCGGCCCCAGCAGCGGGTCGAACATCGGGTGGGCGTAGTACGGGAACACCGGCGGCGCGACCGGGGCGCGCAGGTACTTCTCGCCCGGGAGCAGCACCGTGCCATCGACCGCGTAGGGCTTGAGCTGGTCCGCGGTGGGCTTCAGGTTCCCCAGGCGCACGACCGCCATCAGCCGCCCGTTCTCGGTCGCGGCCTTGACCGCCGCGGCGTCGGTCGGGTCCGGCATCTCGACCGGGTTGTTCGGGCTCACTTCCGTCGGCAGCGCCTTCTCGGGGTCTTCGAGGTAGACCACTTTCGTGATCACCGCGCCCTTGATTACGCGCTCGATATCGGTCTGCGAGAAGGCGATCGGGAGCGGGTAGTCCATGTACTTCATGCCGGGGCGCGGCACGAGGGTCCCGCGGATCTCTACCTCCGGGTACAGCGTCTTCCCGGGCAGGTACGGCAGGTTCGAGAGCTCGAACCGGTACGCGTAGCCGGGGCGCAGCCCCATGACCGCGGGGGCATTATAAATGCGGCTGAGCGGCGTGCCCGGGAACGCGGTGACGCGCACGTCCTTCGGCACGAGGAACTTGACGGCCGCCAGCGGGGCGATGACGGGCGCGCCCGTGCCCGGTTCGAGCGGCCCCACCATACGAGGGGCGCCCAGGGGACCGGCGGGCGGCACGCCGACGCCGGCGATCCCGCCGACCGGACCCTGCGACGGCACCGGCACCGGCTGGGCGGTCAGCCCCTGACCGACCGCCAGCGCACCGACCAGCGTGAGCGCCTTGCCCTTCATGGCTACCTTCCGTGGATGTTCCGTGTCGTCGGCACGGGGCCCGCGCCCCGCACTACGGAAGCCGGCCCCTCGGGGCGGAAGGACAAGCGAAAAGGCAAAAGTGCAAAGGTAAAAGGGAGCACCTCTTTTACCTTTTGCCTTCGCGCCTTTACCTTGCGTCCCGCCCCGGAGGGGCCGGCGCGTTTGGCACGGGGCCTCGTGCCCCGTGCGGGATCAAGCGGTCGTTACTTCACCGGCGGCTTCGCCCCGGGGCCGACCGGGGCCGCCGGCAGCGCGGGCAGATCGACCGGGGCCGCGATGCTCGCCCCGGAGGCCGGCGGCAGCGGCGCCAGCGGCAGGTCCACCGGGGCCGTCGGCAGGTCGGGCAGGGCCGCCGGCGGGCGGACGCTCGCGGCGCCCGGGGGCATGTCCGACTTCTTCGGCAGGGCCGGCGCGTCGGACTTCTTCGGCAGGGCGGGAGCGCCCGGGCCACCCGGCACGACCGGCACCGCGCCCGGCGGGATCGCGCCCGGGGGCACCACGCCGCCGCCCGGCACGGCGGTCATCGACGGGGACACGCGGTTCTCCAGGTCGATGTTACCCATCCGCACGATCGCCAGGATGGTGCCCATCCGCTGCGCCTCGGCCACCGGGTCGGCGCCCGGCTCGAGCTTGGTCGAGACCACTTCTTCGGCGTTCAGCACCGTGTTGAACGTCTGGTTGATCGGGTCCGGCAGGTACACCACCTTCACCACCAGGTTCCCGGCCTTCGCCTGGGCGAAGTCCTCGGCGGTGAACGTGAGCGGCACCGACGAGTGGCTCAGGAACACGAGGCTCTTCGGGTTCGCCGGCGCGATCTCGAGCGTCGGGTAGAACGACTTGCCCGGGAAGTCCGGGAGGATGCTGGTGAGCCGCAGCCGGTACACCGAGCCCTGAAGGAAGTTGTACTCCTTCGGGGCGGTCAGCGCGGTGGCCTCGTCGTTGAACGTGCCGTCCGGCAGTTGCCACGTCACCTTCATGCCGGCCGGGCCGGTGAAGTTGATCGAGGTGCGCCCGTTCGGCAGCCCCTGACGGGCCGCGGCACCCGGCCCCATCGGGCCGACGTAGGCGACGGCGCCCGGAGGCCCCATCGTCGGCACCGGCACGATGCCCTTGTTGCTGTGCGGGCCGTACGGCCCCATCGCGCCGTACCCGTAGCTCGGGCCGGAGTCGCGGATCACGTTTCCGCCCACGCCCGGCACCGCGCAGTTGGTGCAGCCCTCGGCCGTGGTCACGACGTTCGGGCCGTCGCCCGACACCGGGCGGACGTACCCGTTGCTGCCGACCAGCGTGGTCGCGCCGGCCGGGCGCACGCCGCCCGGGGTGGCGCCGCGCATGGCCACCACCGGCTCGCCGCCCGGCCCCTGTACCCCGGGCACTTCCTTCGGGCGGGTGACCGTCCCGAACCCGCCCGGCCGTTGCGGCTGCTTGTTGGCCTGCGACTCGGGGCTCACGCACCCGCCGCCGAAGCCGGCCAGAAGCACTAGTGTGGTCGCGGTACGCTTCATGTTTCCCCCCGAAAGCCCAGCGACTCGATCCTGTTCAGAAAAATCTTCGGCAAGGGCGCAACGCGAACTTTGATTAAACCCAGATTGTGCGGTGCAGACGTGAAAACCGGAGCGACCGGAGCGGTGAAGGTGGGGACTCTGCGAAAGCGCGG
Source organism: Gemmata algarum (assembly GCF_034097035.1). Classification (NCBI taxonomy): domain Bacteria; kingdom Pseudomonadati; phylum Planctomycetota; class Planctomycetia; order Gemmatales; family Gemmataceae; genus Gemmata; species Gemmata algarum. The sequence goes on along the minus strand of NZ_JAXBLV010000199.1, from coordinate 20,149 downwards.
GAGGTGAGAGGGGGGCAAAAAGAAGAAGCGGGCGGAACTCGCAACGGCGGGAGTAGACCGTTGGGTTCCGCCCGCTTCTCGCGTTCCTCCTGTGTTACGAGGACGTGCGGAGCGGATTGTGGGGGATCGAGCAGGAGCATCAGGCAACCAGAGCGCGGTCGGCGGTCCCGGGCTTGGGTTGGACCGGGGCGCGGTCGGCGGTCATCTCTTCCTTCACGCGGCGGGTCAGTTTGAGGACGTAGGCCAGATCGCGGAGCAGCGTTTCGGCCTCGGCGGTTTGGGCGGTCGCGGCGGTGCGGGTGACGGTGGTGTTCGGGGTCATCTTTATGCTTCCTTGCGGTTGAGTTTCGTTCGATGAGAGGTTTAAAAGCAGACCGCGTGCCACTCGCGGCGCTTTTCCGGCATCAAGTCACGAAACGCTAGGATTTCAAGCCTTTTGAGGCTTCGAGATTTGAGCGGCACGCATCACCGTCACCTGCGCGACCGTTGTAACCGTTTCGACTTAACAGAAAGTCTACATTCGCACGGGGAGGGAATTACAACCGGCTGTGAAGGTGGAAAAGTGCCGCGAACTGGGCGCTAGAAGCTTTTACATCGCAAGGACGGGGCTGAAAAAATGCTCGTTGCGGGGCGGAACACCGAGCCCGCAATCCGGCTCCAGATGCGTCTCATACACGTATCCGGTGATGCTCTCTTAACGAGCCGCGACCGCCCGGGAGCGGGATACGTGGCACTGCTCCCGGGCGGTCGCGGCTCGTTATAGAGAGCATCACCGCAGACGGACCCGGGTATGAGAGCGGGCGGGTCGTCGCGGCTTCGTTGCACCCGTGCGGGCCGCACGCTTCTGAAGACAGTTTTTGACAGGATCGACAGGATGAACAGGATGAAGACAAGTCGATCGTAAATCCTGTTCATCCTGTCGATCCTGTCAAAATCGTCTTGTTCCCCCTACCGCGATTTCGTGCCCTGTTCTCGGGCGGTCGCGGCTCGTCAACACAAGCGACACCGTAGACGGGTTCGTGGATCAGCTTGCGCGGAAAAAGAAGAAAGTCACGGCACGCCGTGACTTTCAAATCCGATGAGCGTGGGACGTGCCGACAAGGCGCGGGGCCGATTACCGGTTCGCGGCGATTTCGAGCATCGGACCGCTATCGGCGGCCTGCTTGAGAACCTTCTGCGCGTCCCGTTCGCTCAGAGGCCCTTCTTTGGTCATCGTGTAGAGCGACTGCCCGACGGTCCAGCGGTAGAGCTTCGGCGCGCTGGCCACAATGCCGGCCCCGGACGCCATGTTCCCGCCCATTGCCGCCACCGGGTTCGCCGGCCCCTGCTTCGGAGCCGGGCCGCCGCGCGGCCCGCCCGGCCCCCGCGGTCGCGGGGCCTCGGCCTTCGGCGCGTCACCGTTCGGCTTGAGGTCTTCGAGGATCAAGCCCTCGCCGTCCACCCCGACCACCTTGAAGGTGCGTTTGGTTCCGCTGCTGTCGTCTGAGATCAGCAGCACCCCGCTCTTGTCCACCTCGTCTTCCTTCTTCTTGTCCTTGATGTAGTAGAACTTGGAGACGGTCACCTTCTTGCCCTCGATCTCGATCTCGTACCGCTGCCGGTTGGCCCCGTCGCGGATCGCGGCGGACGCGGTGCCGTCCTCGTGACGGATCGTGAGCATGGTCAGGATGATCGCGTGGGACACGTCTTCCTTGATTACCGTCTTGGTTTCCTCGGCTTCTTCCGGCTCCACCTTCACCCGGAACGTGGCTCGCGCCTCTTTGCCCTCGGCGGATTTGGCGATCACCTCGACCTTCGCCGTCCCCTCACCCGCGGAGGTCTTGGGCAGCTCGAACGTCGGCCCCCGCCCCTTGATCTCGCCTTCGGGCAACGGCTGGCCGGACACGTTCGACACGATCATCCGGTACGTGGCGCCCGCCGCCCCTTCGCCCTTCGACGCCAGTTTCACCGTCGCGGCTCGGGTGTCGTTCTGCTTGATGATCACGTCCTTGACCGGCTCCAGCGAGAACGGCGGCGGCGGCGGGAGCGGGCCGTTGAACGGGTCCTTGAGCACGATCAGGCTGTAGTCGCGGGGCTTGGTGGCGAGCACAGGCTGGGACGGCCGGGCCGACGCCCCGCGCCCGAGTTTGCTGCTGCTTTCCAGTGTCTGCATCAGCGTCCCGCCGCCGGCCGCGCCGAACGCGTTGGACACCGCGATCAGCGTGCGCCGGTACTGCGGCCCGTTCGTTGCCCCTTCCAGGATGATCGCTTCCGAGGTGAACTCGAGCGTCAGGTCGTTCCGCTTCACCGCCCCCTTCGTGTTCTCGTCTTCCTTCTTCAAGCTGAAGTGGGTGATCTGGTGCAGCAGGTCGAGATCGTAGTACGCCTTCAGCACATCGCGCACCACCCACATGTCGGCCTTCTTGATTACCACCGTGTACGCGAGCTTGGTGTACATCGGCTTACCCTTCGAGAACTCGGGTATGCCGCGGACGGTGTTGTCCGTTTTCTCCTTGACCGTCGCCTTGATCTCGCCCTTGGCTACGCCCGCCGCTTCGGCGGCGTGGATGGCCTGATCGACCAGCGACTCGAGCGCGACGAAGTACTCCTGTTTGGCGACCGTCTGATCGACCGGCAGGCTCTGGGCCTGCTGGATCTTGAGCAGTTTCAGCCGGGCCTCTTGCTGCTTGACCTTGTCCTCCAGGTCCGCGATTTCGCCCTGCAATTCGGTTTCGGCGGCCCGGTTCTTCACGATCGGGTCGAACACGAGGAAGTAGCCGCCGAGCAGGCCCACGGTCAGCGCCATGATGCCGATCAGCAGCAGTGCCAGCTTTTGGTCGCGCGGGGTCATCGGGGGTCGGCCTTCTTCGCGGTGGTTCGGGGCGTGTTCGTGTTCGATTTCGGGCGGCGCGGGCTAAGCACTTCCGGTCAGAAGTCGTTAGGTCAACAAGTCGTAAAGTCACGAGGCGTTGCCGCGGCTGAATTTGTGACGTTACGACCTTCGACGAGCGGACTTTTGACCGGAAGTCCTAAGAACCGGAACTGCTCGCGGGCGGGGGCAGCCCCCAACTCTTCTTCGGCGGGGTGAACACCGGCGCCCGGTCATACTTGTTCGGCTCGCGGTAGCTCACTTGGGTCTTCACGTTGAACCCCTGGGTGTGCCGGCCCAGGCCGGACCCGGTCAGCGCCCCGCCCCCGGTGGTGGTGGTGCCGGTGTAGTACTTGTTGACCGTTTGCCCCCGCACCGGGCGCGGGTTGTCGTGCTCGAACGCGGACACCAGATTGTTGACCGGCTGCGCCGCGACCGCGGCCACCCGCAGGTCCACGTTCGCCTGGATGGGCTGCTTGCCGTCCTTCGTGATCGCGCCGGGAGTGGCCTTGAACTCGACGACCCGCAGGCTGTCGTCGGCGGGCATCCGGTCCGCGAGGTCGTGCAGCTCGTCCAGGTACACCACCCGGCGCTTGGTCCAGGCGTCGACCGCGTCGGCCTGTTTCGCGCCGGTGGCCCCCTTCTCGAGCTGCTCCTTCAGCCGGTCCCGTTCCGCGGTGAGGGTCTCGACGGTACCGGCGGTCAGCGTCCGGAACACGATCCCGCCCCCGAGAGCGAGGCCGACCAGCAGCACGGCCGCGAGCCCGGCGAAGAGGAGCCGCCGCTTCCCGGGGTCGCCGCCGGCCCGCGGCTGGCGGGGCGCGGCGAAGTTGATCGGCAGGTCGTCGGCGTGGGCCTTGGCCGCGAGCAGCCCGACGGCGCCGGCGAACCGCCCGCGCAGGTGCTCCGGAACCTTCGGCACCGCCCCGGCGAGCGGGTCGTAGTCGTGAACCGGCACGCCCAGCGCGGTTTCGAGCCGCCCGGCCCAGCCCGGCCCGACCTCGGCGAGGTACACGGCCGTGACCGGGTGCCCCGGGTTCTGGCCCGCGTAGACGGTCAGGTTGCGCCGGAGCTGGGCCACGAGCATGGCCTCGCTGGCCATCACCGGCGCCGGGATCGCGAGCGTCAGCACCATCTCGCCGCCGCGGACCACCGTGAACTCGCCCCCGCCCGGCCCGAGCGTGAGCGCCGCGACGGTGTCGGACTTCTGCTCCGGGGCGGGCGCCGCGCCGAGGGCGAACGCCCGGCCCAGACCCGCGGCAACGGCGTACGGGCGCGGGGTGACCCCCGCCAGCTTCAGCCCGGCGGCGGCCGTCATCGCCTGGATCGCCTGGAACACCTCTTTGCGGACCATCACGGCCATCGCGCGCCGCTCGGCCGCCGGGTCGGCGCTCGCGCTCCGGAGCGGCACGTAGTCCAGGACCACGTCGTCCGGCGCCTCGGACATCTCCTTGACGGCCTGGAACCGGATGATCGCCGGCTCGTCGGCCGGCGGCACCGGCGGGTGCTTGAGTTCCTTGAGGATGACGCGGTCGCGGCCGACCGTCACGAGCACCGGCGCGGGCGGGCCGGCCGCCTTGAGCTTCGCGCGGAGCGCCTCGCCGAACGCCTTCGCGGTCTCGAGCGACAGCGGCGGCGGCGGGTCCTCGTCCGTGCTGGTCCAGGCGAGCGCGTGGAGCACCTTTGCGCCGCCGCGGGTGCTCCCGGACACGGCGTACACGCCGCCCGCTTCCAGATCGATCGCGATGAAGTTGGACACGTGGCGCCCGTCCGGGTGTTTGGCGTTGGGGTGTTGGGTGCTTGGCGCGGTGCGTTCGGTTCGCCGGACGCTCCGCACCAGCCCCGAAACACGTCATGGCTTCGTCGTCTTCGCGGGGTCGAACCCGCGCGGGTTCTCGAGGTCCGTGAGGTCGCGGACGAACAGGAACCGCGGGGCGCCCTGGTTCGTGTCGATCACCGCCTCCATCCGGGCCACCGGGCCGCCCTCCGTGAAGTACCCGACCGACTGCACCCGGTAGACCATCGTGCTGCCGGTGACGTACTTCTCGAAGGTCTTGAACGTCGCGGGCGGGATCCCGGCGGACGTGATCACCCAGGCGGCCGACGCGTACGCCGGGTCGCTCGGGAGCACGCTCGCCCGGGCCGAAACGATCGCGTCCGCGTAGGCGTCGGTCATGCCCGGGATCGCCATCAGGACCTCGCGCGGCGCGGTGTTCACGTTGATCCGCGGCACCATCTCCACCGCCTGTTTGGTGGTGGTGCGGTCCATCAGAGTCGCGAGCGCGTCCAGCTTGCTGGCGTCGCTCAGCGGCGAGTACGCGACCACGTCCGGGTCGGTGTCTTTCGCGTCCGCCGCGCGGGGCAGCTTGATGCTGGTGCCCACGAGGTCCAGCACCGACTTCACCCGGTTGCCGCCGGTAAACGTGTTCGCCATCTTCGTTGACACCGCCGCCTGCAACTCGTCGAGCGTCGCGGCCCGCGTGGCCCGCTGGGACGTGCTCCCAGTGCTGCTCCCGGCCTGAACCGTCACCGTCATCTGGGTCGAGCGGCCCGAGGTTGTACCGGACACGGTCGTCGTGGCGGTGCTGGCCGCCGTCACGGTGAACAGCTTCGACGCGAGCACGTAGGCGGTCAGCTCGTCGCCCAACTGCGGCCCCAGTTGCTGCTGGAGCGTCGTGAGGTTCTCGCCGTTGAGGTACGTCCGCACCTGCCCGTCGGAGGCGACGTTCAGCTCGCGCCCGTAGACGGTGAGGTAGTCGGCCCACCCGCGGTCGGTGCTGTCGTCCCCGTCGTCGTACACCCCGTTCCGGTTCCGGTCCCCGCCGTACAGCAGTTCCGGGGTGACCCCCTGAACCAGCAGCAGCTCGTCGAGCGAGTTGAGCGGCCCGTTTTTCGCCTTGTACGGGCTCGACAGCGAACCGTAGTCGGCGGATTCGGCCCCGCTGGCGCGTTTCGTGTCGTCGGCGTCCACCCAATCGACGATGGCGTCGGCGATCTCGGGCGTCATGTTGGGGATCTTCAGCAGCGCGTTGTAGAGCACCTCGCCGGTGGGGTCGAGCGCGATCATGCTGTTGATGTTGAGCTTGCCGCCCTCATCGATGACCCCGAACCGCTGCTCGACCCCGCCGTCGGCTGCGGCCACGCACCGGATGTCGAAGTACGCCGTCTTGCGCGTCGGGCCGCCGGCCGCCGCCGGCACCTCGACGCGCTCGAAAATGTCGGAGTTGTCGAACGGGTTGCTGTCCAGTTCGCTGGCGAACGTGGCCCGGTCCGACAGAACCGCGGCGGCGTAATGCAGCCCCGACAGCGCCGCGGCCTTCGCCTGGGCGTCGTCGCTGGCCCGGGCGCCGACCCGGTACTCGGCGGTCATCGCGTCGGTGAACCGGTACGCCATCAGCGCCAGCACTACCACTACGATGAGCACGGCGAAGATCACGTAACCGGGCCGTGCGTCGTGCCCGGTGCCCCGTGTGTGCAACTTCATCGCCCGCCTCCACCACGTCCGCCGCCCCCGCCCCCGCCGCCTCCACCAGTAGCTCCGCCGCGTCCTCCGCCGCCGGCACCACCGCCGCCACCGCCGCCACCGCCGCCACCGCCACGTCCGCCACCACCACCACCACCGCCCATTGCTCCTCCACCACCGCCGCCGCCCGTCCCGCCTCCACCACCGCCAGTAGCTCCGCCACGTCCGCCACCACCACCACCACCCATGCCGCCGCCGCCCATCCCACCTCCGCCACCGGCGGCTCCACCACGCCCGCCTCCGCCACCTCCGTTCCCGCCTCCACCACCGCCAGTAGCTCCACCGCGGCCACCACCACCGCCCATGCCGCCTCCAGCGGCCCCGCCACCGCCGCCGCCGCGACCACCGCCAGCGCCGCCAACGCCGCCAGCACCGCCAGCACCGCCACCCATGCCGCCAGCACCTCCGCCCATGCCGCCACCGCGCCCACCGCCGCCACCCATCGGGTTACCGGCAGCGCCTCCCGTCCCTGTGTTCCCGCCGGTCGCCGGCGTGGTGCCGGTGCCACCGTCCGTCGTACCGGTCGTGCCGTTGTCGGTGGTGCCGGTTGCACCGTCCGTCGGCGCCTCGACCAGCGGCACCGTGTATGTGCCGGGGGCGGCCCGCACCGGGATCACTTGCGACAACTGTTTTTCAATGGACTCCGTCCGGCTCGTCGGCACTTTCAGCGTGAGCGTCACCCGGACCGCGCGGGGCGGCCCCAGCGGGGTGACCCCGTCCGGCCCGGGCGCGGTGCCGTCCCACTCGGTCGCCCAGGTCGAGCCGTCGGTGTACTCGAACGACACGTCCACAACCTCTTCGGCGAGCAGAACGGCGTCGGACGCGGACGGGTCCGGATCGACCGAGTCGCGCACGCCGTCGGCCGTGATCCACGGGCGCTCCTGGCGGTACAACCCGCCGCCCGGCCCGATCCAGTAAATCACCTGCCGCTGGTCGGCCCGGACCTGTGTGCCGGGGTTCCCGAACCGGGTAAACGTTTCCGGGGTCCGGCCGGTGAACACCGTCAACTGTTTCTCGGTGCCGGAGATGCCCCCTTGGAACGAGTAGTCCGCGGCGACCGCTGTAGCAGTATCGGTCGTGCTGGGCGTCGAGGCGTCGGTTCCGGTGTCGCTCGCCCCGGAGGTTCCGCCCCCGGAGGCCGCACCCGTTGCCGAAGCCGCAGTACCGGTCGCACCGGTGCCGCCTGCGGCGACCGCACTACTGGTCCCGCCGGTGGCACCAGAACTGCCGGTGCTCCCCGAACTTCCCGACGCCGTCAGCACCGCGCCGCCACCGGCGGCCGAGTTCCCCCCCGACTTGGGCGGGAGCGGCGCCATGGTGCCGCTCAGGTCCGCGGTGAACTTGTTGAACAGCCCCCGCGACAGGTCCTCCGATTCGACCGCGTTGCGCGACGCCTGGGTCTGCTGGAGGGTCATGTTGAGGGCCATGTACAGCCCGGCCATGAGCAGCGTGGCGATGGCCGCCGCGAGCAGCAGTTCCAGGAGTGTGAACCCGGCCCGGCCGGGGGTAGGTCTCCGCAGCCTCACGGGGTGGTCCCTCCGGTCGTGGTGGTGTCGGCGGGCTCGGGCTCCGCGGGGCGCTCGGCCTGGGCGGCGGACCCGGTCATGGTCGGGTCGAAGATCATCTGGGTGAGCACTAGCTCGAACGACTTGCCGTCGATGGTGCGGCTCACCTTGACCGTCACGGTGTACAGGTTCGGCGGCCCGGCCGCCTCCGGGGTGACGGTGTAGTTCCAGGCCGCGTCGTCGCCGTCGAACGCGCCGCTGGCCTCGCCGGTGAGCGCGACCACCCCGGCCTCCACCTCGGCCATTTTGCTCTGCGCGAGCCGGGAGCCGCGGGTGGACGCGCGGGCCGCGTTGCCGTGGTCCGTGCCGACGTCCACCAGCCGCCCGATGGCGATGATGGACAGCAGCAGGATCGCCAGCGCGAGGAGCACCTCGATCAGCGAGAGCCCCCGGCGTGGGCGCGGCCGGCGGGCGGAGCGGGTGATCATTTGACGGTCCCGTTCGGGTTCGGCACCACCCGCGACGAGCCGGTCAGCCCGCGCACCTGCACGTACAGCGGGGTCTTGTTCCCGTCCTTAAAAACGACCAGCGCCCCGTCCTCGCGACAGGAGCCGTCGGGCAGCACGGTGGCGACCGTGATCCAGCCGCTCTCGCCGCTGGCGGCGCCGCCGTCGAGCGTTTGCACCTCGGCGGTGACCCGCTCGAACTCGAGATCGACGCACGCGGCCGAGCCCGAGCCCGGCTCGCCGGCCGCGGAGCCGAAGTCGGGGCCGTCGGCCTCGCGCCGGAGCCGCCGCCCGTCCTCGCTGATCGCCACGCGGTACGGCTTGCTCTCGTCCCGCGCCCGCGCCCGCGCCTGGGCGAGTTCGGCCCGGACGGCGTCGGCCCCGGCCCGCTGCCGGGTGTCGCCCTCGAACACCCCGATCCCCGGCAGCACGACGGCCGCGAGCAGGAGCAGGAGCGCCAGCACGACGACCAGCTCGAACAGGGTGTAGCCGCGGCGCGGTCGGTGTCGTTTCACGGCTCGTACTCGGGATGGGGTTGAGGCGACGGCCCGCGGGCGGTCACTGGCTCACGCGGGACGCCTGGCCGGTGCCGTACTGGCTGATCGGCGTGTTGGTGCCGTCCTTCGCGTGGGTGAACACGAGCGTCGTGCTCGACCCGTCGCCCTGTTGGATCTCCTTGAACTGGTACTGCTGCCCCCACGGGTCCATCAGGTCCTCCTGGCCGTTCTTCAGGAAGCCGGTGCCGCCGAACGGCGGGTTGAGGAGCTGGCTCAGGTCGCTCGGCGCCTCCTGCATCGTGTTCGCCTGGTTCAGCTTGTACGAGTCGATGGCCTGCACGATCGCCTTGCAGGCGAGCTGGGCCTTGGTCTTCTTGGCGTCTTCCAGGTACCGCGTGGTGGCGACGGTGGCGACGCTCGCCAGGATGACGATGATCGCGACGACCACCAGCACTTCGAGCAGGGTGAACGCGGCGCGGCGGCCGGACTTACGGGCAGCGGTCGTAAGCAGCATGATCCATTCTCCTCCCGCGACTCGCGGGTTCTGGGGCGGGACGGTGTGGCCGACACTACAACATCAGTATAAGCTGCGGAGCAGTTAACCCGCCATGAGAACTGGCGCTTCGCAAGAGGCAAACGGAAAAGTAAAAAGGCGCAAAACACTCGGGCGCAGCGGCCCGCGGCGTGTTGCGCCTGTTACCGTCCGCACCGCTCACCCGACCGTGCTGCCCATCTTGAACACCGGCAGCAGCAGCCCGGCGACGATGACCAGCGTCATCCCGGCCATCACCAGCAGCATCAGCGGCTCGAGCAGCTTCACCATCAGCTCCAGGCTGCGCGAGGTGCGCTTCTCCAGCCCCTCGGCGATCTGCACCAGCACCGTTTCCAGGGTGTTGGCCTCTTCCGCGATGGCGATCATCTCGACCACGTCGTAGGGGAAGTACCCGGACTTGCGGAGCGGGTCGGCGAGCTTCTGGCCGGCGGTCACGTTCTCCGCGGACTTCTCGATCGCCAGCGACAGCACCCGGTTGCCGGTCGAGTCCTTGGCGATCGTGAGCGCCTTCAAGATCGGGATGCCGTTGTGCAGCATGGTCCCGAGGATGCGGCAGAAGCGGGACAGCGCGAGGCTCCGGAACACCGGCCCGAACAGCGGGAGCCGGAGCCGCATCTTGTCCGCCCACGTGCGCCCGCCGCGGCGGGTCCAGACGAAGAACCCGATCACCGCCGCGAAGGCCAGCACCGCGGACACGACGCCCTCCGCCGACTGGAGGAAGTGGCTCAGCGCGATCAGGCCCACCGTCACCGACGGCAGCTCGCCCTTCTCCTTGAGCTTCTCGAACACCTTCTCGAACTTGGGCACGAAGAAGATCACCAGCACGTTCAGCACGAGGAACCCGGCGACCGCGAGGAACACCGGGTACGCGAGCGACCCGACCACCTTGGACTTCATGTCCTCCTGGTTCTCGACGAACGCGGCGATGCGCTTGAGCACGTCCTCGAGGAACCCGCCCTCCTGGCCGGCGCGGACCATGCTGACGGCCAGCTCGTCGAACACCTTGGGGTGCGCGGCCATCGACTGCGCCAGCCCGGTGCCGTCGGCCACCCGGGCGCGCACGTCGCGCAGCACGGACTTGAGGGTCTTGTTGGAGCTCTGCCGCTCCAGCAGCTCCAGCGACCGGAGTAGCGGCACGCCGGAGTGCAGCAGGTCGGCGAGTTGGGCGTACATGGTCGCCACCTGGCGCCCGCTGACCCCCGCGAAGAACCCGCCGGCGCTGGCCGCCTGGTTCTTCGCGAGGCTGATCTTGAGCGGGAACAGCCCGCGGCCGTCGAGGATCAGCGCCGCCTCGCGCTCGCTGTTGGCGGTGAGCGTCCCGGTGGACTTGGCCCCGGTCCGGGCGAGCGCTTCGTAGGTGAAGTCAGGCATAGCGCGAATTCGGAATGCGGAGTTCGGAGTGCGGAACGAAAACAAAGTCCCAAGCCGCGTACAGGCTGATTGCGAAACGCGAAACTCGGCGCGTGTTCTCACTCCGAATTCCGAACTCCGCGTTCCGAATTATGAGATGTCGCCCGCGGTGGTGCGGGTCACCTCGTCGACGGTGGTGGTGCCGTTGAGCACCTTGCGCCACCCGTCCTGGCGGAGCGTGATCATCCCGGCCTTGAGCGCCTCCAGGCGGATGACGCTCGAGTTCACCCGCTGGACCACCAGCTCCTTCATCACGTCGTTGTTGATCATCAGCTCGTGGATGCCGGTCCGGCCGCGGTACCCGCCCTGGCGGCACGCGCGGCACCCCATCCCCTTCCACAGCTTCCCGTCGGCCACCGGGCCGGTGTTCATCATCTCCACCAGGCCCTGCTGGATCGCGATGTCCGGGGCCGGCTGCGGGGCGCCCTTGCGGCCGGGGAAGTCCAGCGGCAGCTCGTCCGGGTCGGGCACGTAGGTGGTCTTGCAGTCCGGGCAGATGGTCCGCACCAGCCGCTGGGCCATCACCCCTTCCACGGTGGAGGACACGAGGAACGGCTCGACGCCCATGTCGATCATGCGGGTGAACGCGCTGGGCGCGTCGTTGGTGTGCAGCGTGCTGAACACCATGTGGCCGGTGAGCGACGCCTGGATCGCCATCTCGGCGGTCTCCTTGTCGCGGATCTCGCCCACCAGGATCACGTCCGGGTCGTGCCGCAGGATCGAGCGCAGCGCGTGGCTGAACGTGAGCCCGATCTTCGCGTGCGTCTGGATCTGGGAGATGCCTTCCTGGTTGTACTCGACGGGGTCCTCGACCGTGATGATCTTGGTGACCTCGTCCTTGATCTCGTTGAGCGCGGAGTAGAGGGTCGTGGACTTCCCGGACCCGGTGGGGCCGGTGACGAGCACGATCCCGTGGGGCCGGTCGATGACCTGCTTGAACTTCCCGTAGATGTCCGGCAGCATCCCGCAGGTCTTGAGGCTGAACGACATGCGGCCCTTGTCGAGCAGCCGCATGACGATCCCCTCGCCGTGGATCATCGGGATGATGGACACGCGGACGTCGATCTCGCGGCCCTGCACCTTCATCTTGATGCGGCCGTCCTGCGGGAGCCGCTTCTCGGCGATGTTGAGCCGCGCCATGATCTTCAGGCGGCTCACGATCGCCAGGGCGAACCGGTTGATCTCCGGCGGCAGGTTCTGGTTCTGGAGCAGCCCGTCGATCCGGTACCGGATGCGGATCCCCTTCTCTTCCGTCTCGACGTGGATGTCGGAGGCGCGCTCGTTGGCGGCCTCCACGAGGATCTGGTTCACGAGCTTGACGACCGACGCCTCCTGGGCGGCCTTCGCCATCTCGGAGTCGTCCGTCTCGAGCGCCTCGAGCAGCTCGACGTCGTCCTGGTTCTTGGCCTCCTCGGCGAGCGCCGCGACGGTGTCGCCGCCGACCCCGAAGTACTGCTTGATGAGCCGGGAGATCTCGCGGGCCGGCGCCAGCACCGGCATCACGTGGAGCCCGGTGAGCGTTTGCAGCTCGTCGAGCGCGTACACGTCGAACGGGTCGCTGGTGGCGACGACCAGGGTGCCGTTGTGCCGCGCGACCGGCATCAGGTTCTTGCGGTGGACCAGCTTCTGCGGCATGGCCGCGAGCACGTCCTTTTCGATCTTCGCGTGGGACAGGTCCACCTGTTCGAGCCCGAACTCCTCGGCCAGAACCGGCAGGAGCGCGTCCTCGCGAACGAACCCCTTGTCGATCAGGATCTGGTGGGGCGGGTAGTCGGGACTGGCTTTGATCGCTTCGCTGGCGCGGAACCGGTCGCCCTCGGGGAGGAGGCCGCGGTGAACGAGGGTCTGAAGTAGTTGCATATTAATACCTACCTCCGCCCACACGAATCCGTTGGCGGGTGGGAATCGTTACCTGTGGTGTGTCGGAGGTGTTTCGAGCGTAACCGATTTTACTCCGGAAGAAATGAGAACCCGCTGAATCTGGGTAAACCGTAAGGGCTTACGACCGGCACATCCGGGCGCGGATTCGCGCCAGCGCCCACGCGGCGGCTTCGCGGATCGTTTCTTCGGAATCGGCGAGCGCCTGCTCCAGCGCCGGAACGGCCCGCGAGTCGCCGATGTTACCTAAAACGACGGCGGCGTTCCGTAGGAGACCGGGCCGGCGGTTGCGAAACAGTGACGTTTTCTTGAAGCGCTTGCGAAACGCCTCGGCGTCGAGCCCGAGCAGTTCAATCGGGTCGAGCCAGGCCAGGTCCGGGTCGTGCGGGAGCGCAACGGTTCGCTCGCCCGCGTTCCGGTTCCAGGGGCACACGTCCTGGCACACGTCGCAGCCGTACAGCCAGTGCCCCATCGGCTCGCGCAGTTCGACCGGAATTTCCGACCGCAGCTCGACGGTTAAATAGCTGATGCACTTGCGCGCGTCGAGGACGTAGGGCTCGGTGAACGCGCCGGTCGGGCACGCCTCAAGGCACCGGGTACAGGTTCCGCAGTGCGAAGAGGTAGCAGGCGGGTCGGGTGCCAGTTCGAGGGTCGTGAGAACCGCGCCGAGGAAGAAGAAGCTTCCGCGGCGGGTGTTAATCAGCATCGTGTTCTTGCCGACCCACCCCAGCCCGGCGCGCCGGGCGAAGTCGCGTTCGAGAAGGGGGGCGGTGTCGGCGACCGCTTCGGTGCGCGATCCGGGCACCTGCTCTTCGAGCCACGCCGCGAGGGCGTTGAGCCGGTCCCAGATGTACCGGTGATAGTCCGGCCCGGCGGCGTAAGCCGCGACCCTTCCGAAATGCGGAGTGCGGAATTCGGAATGCGGAACAGCAGAAGGGGAATTCGTGCTGCTCGTTTCGGCTTTCTCTTGGGTTTCGTTTTCACTCCGAATTCCGAATTCCAAATTCCGCACTCCAGAATACTCGAGCCCCACCATCAACACGCTGCGCACGTCGTCCAGCACGCTCCGCGGGTGCTGCCGCTCCGCCCGCAGCTTGGGCAGGTAACTCATTTCGCCGGCGAACCCGCGGTCGAGCCACGCCGCGAATCGCCCGAAGCCGTCGGCGTCGGTCGCGGGGGCGATGCCCGACAATGCGAACCCCAGCCGCGCGGCCTCGGCCTTCAGACGTTCTTCGAGGTCACCCATAAGAACTGGTGGCGGAAGGGGCGCATGACCGTGGCTTCGTTTCAGCCCTCGTGTTCACGAAGACAGATTTTGACAGGATCGACAGGATAAACAGGATGAAGGCAGATCCAGTCGTTTCAACTTCGCGCCGCAGTTCTGCCCTGGAGTGTGGTCCGCTCACTCCGTGAGCGGTTGCTCCGCGGATCAGGTCCGCTCCGCGCGTCGCCGGCTTGGTCGTTGTGCGCAACGCACATCCGAGCCCCGGAGCGACCGCTCACGGAGTGAGCGGACCACACTGAGGCCCCCCGTACACGCATATGCGGACCGAAATTGAAATGACTGAGATCAATTTGAAATCCTGTTTATCCTGTCGATCCTGTCAAAATCTTCTGGGCCTTTCCATCTGAGCGACAGCGACCGAGCCCGCACATGCGCCGGTCACCCCAGCCCCATTTGGTGCAGTTCGGTGGCCCGCTGCTCGATCAGGTCGCGCATCGCCAGCTTCGCACGCCACTCCGCCGGGATGCCGTCGGCTCCGTAGTACGCGCCCGCGATCTGCCCGTACACGGCGCCCGTTGTGTCCGCGTCCTCGCCGAGGTTCACCACCTTCAGCGCGCCGTCGCGGAAGGTGTCGGTGCCGTGGAACGCCCACAGCGCCGCCTCAAGTGTATGGATCACGTACCCGCTGCCGCGGATCTGCGGCGGCTCCTTCGCCGCGAACGACCCGCCGGCGATCTGCGCGACCTTGCCCGTCAGCGGGCTGCGGAGGAAGTGCGCCAGCGCCGGCTCGTAGTTGTTGTTCAGGATCTGCGCCTTCGGCATCCCGCTAACGGCCGCGAGCAGCAAGCCCGCGAAGTACCGGCACGCCTCGACGCACTCGGCGGCAGCGTGCGTGGTGCGCGAACTCTCGCCAGCAAGGTGAGTCGCCTTCTCGGGGTCGCGGGCGAACGCCAGCGGGGCCGGCGCCAGCCGCATCAGCGACCCGTTCCCGGCCGCGGTCGGGCTGGGGTCGCCGCAAAACGGGTGCGGGTTCCGCTTGAACAGCGCCAGCGCGCCGCGGGTCGCGTTCCCGATGTCGAAGCACCGGCCCTTGACGCTCAGGTGCCCGTCAAGCCACCACCGGCAGTACGTTTCGAGCTGGTGAACCGGGTCGAAGTCCTGCCGCGTAACGAGGCTCTCCGCGAGGCACAGCGCCATCGAGGTGTCGTCGGTCCACTCGCCCGGTTTCAGGTTGAACGGGCCGCCGCCGACCATGTCGGTCAGCGGCTCGAACGAGCCGGGCTGCTCGAACTCCAGGGTGGTCCCGAGGGCGTCTCCGGCGGCCAGCCCGAGCAGGCAGCCGCGGTAGCGGTCGAGAGTTGTCATTGGGCGTTCTCCGGTTCGGAGGTCGATTCGCATCGGCCGCACAGGGCTCCCGCCCTGTGCTACGCTCGGCGACCCCTCCGGGGTGCAAGACCAAGGCAAAAGAGCAAAGTCAAAAAGGATGCAGCACTTTTGTCTTTGCACTTTCGCCTTTTAACTTGATCTCCGCCCCGGAGGGGCCGGCGGACGTAGCACAGGGCGGGCGCCCTGTGCGGCCGACGTGCATCAGTTTAACGGAACGAGCTTCCGTCCTGTCGCCCATTTCTTCTCGGCGGGCGCCTGACGCACCACCTCGTTGTACAGCGTGTCGCGCTCGACCGGCACGCGGCCCGCCTCCTCGATCAGCCGCCGCAACTCGCGGACCGTCAGCTCCTGGGGCGAATCGCTCCCGGCGGCGTGGTAGATCGTCTCGTGGACCACCGTGCCGTCGATGTCGTCCGCCCCGTAGCTCTGCGCCACCTGCGCCACCTTCACCGTCAGCATCTGCCAGTACGCCTTGATGTGCGGGAAGTTGTCCAGCATCAGCCGCGCCAGCGCCATCACCTTCAGGTCCATCAGCCCGCTGGGCTTCGGGATGTCCTTGCCGAGCGGGTTGTTCGTCGGGTGGAAGGCCAGCGGGATGAACGTCTGGAAGCCGCCCGTCACGTCCTGAAGTTCGCGCAGCCGGAGCATGTGGTCGAGGCGGTGCTCCGCGGTCTCGATGTGCCCGTAGAGCATCGTGGCGTTCGACTTCCCGCCCAGCTCGTGCCACTCGCGGTGGACCCGCAGCCACTGGTCCGCGTCGGCCTTGTAATCGCAGAGCTTCGAGCGCACCTCGGGGTGGAAGATCTCCGCCCCGCCGCCGGGGAGCGAGCCGAGCCCCGCCTCCTTCATCTCCGCGAGCAGTTCCTTCGTGGGGCGCTTCGTGATGCGCTCGAACCAGTCCCACTCCACCGCCGTCCACGCCTTCAGGTGCAGGTCCGGGAACTCGCGGTGGATGCTGCGGATGATGTTCAGGTACCACTCGTACGGCAGCAGGTGGTGCAGCCCGCCGACGATGTGCAGTTCGGTGGCCCCCTGGGCGCTCGCCTCGCGGGCGCGCTGGAGGATCTGCTCGTCGGTCATCACGAAGCCGGACGGCGACTTCAGGTCGGCCCGGAACGAGCAGAACGCGCACCGGTAGACGCACACGTTGGTCGGGTTCAGGTGCTGGTTCACGTTGTAGTACGTGACGTTGCCGTTCTTCTTCTCGCGGACGAAGTTGGCCAGCTCGCCGAGGGTGAACGGGTCCGCGCTCCGGTCGAGGAACAGCCCGTCGTCGAACGTGAGGCGCGTGCCCGAATGGACCTTGTCGCGAATGTCGGCGAGCCGGGCTGCGGTCGTGGTCATGTGCGCTCCGAGTTCCGGGTTCCACGTTCCGGGCGTCACAAGTCGAGACCCGGGCGGGGCCGGCGCCCGGTCGGAACCTGGAACCCAGAACCTGAAACGCTCCACGATGTTTTATCGCTCCCCGCGCTAACCGCAATCGGCGCCGGAGGGTTAACCCCTATCTCCGGCACGCGAGAAGCCCGGAACTCTGGGCGAACTGATTGAACCCGCCGGGTTATGGCGCAGAATCGGGTTGGTGCGCGCATTTCAACGCGAACAGGCATCACGGAGGCTCTCATGCGCAAGTTGCTACTGGCGGCGGTGCTCGCGGGCGGTGGGCTGGTGGGTGCGGCGGGCACTGCGGACGCGCAGTACCGCCACCACCGGCCCCACCAGCCGGTGGTCAGCTCGGTGACGTGGCCGTCGGCGAACCCGCCGGGCTGGTACACGAACACGTACAAGCACCAGTGGTTCTACCCGTGGTACGCGTACTACGACTTCAGCTCCGGCCCGTACGCGAACTGGGCCGCGGGCGGCGGGTACGCGGGGTACACGGACCACGGCCCGGCCGGGTACTACAACTACCCGCTCAGCGGGCACACGAGCGGCGACGTGGCGCCGGCCGCGCCGGCCGAACACAAGGACGCGCCGAAGGCCGACCCCGGGACGGCAGCGGCGGAGGTGGCGGTGACCCTGCCGGCCGACGCGAAGCTGCTGTTCAACGGCGCCTCGGCGCCCGGGACCGGGGCGGTCCGGACGTTCCGCACGCCGGAACTCCAGAAGGGCGTAAGCTACCGGTACGAGCTCACCGCGGAGGTGACCCGCGACGGCCGCACCGAGCGCGTCACCGAGACGGTGGTGGTGCGGGCGGGTGAAACCGCACAGGTGACCCTCGCGCCGACCGGCATCGCGACCGCCGGCGCGAAGTGACCCCGGCGCGGCGGTAACGGATCAGCGGCGTTCCCCGGTTCGCGCGAACGAACCGGGGGCGCGATGGGGATTTCAATGCGCTTGCTGTTCGTTAAAGACTCGCTCTCCTGGCCGCGGTCGAGCGGGCACGACGTTCACTGCTTCCACATGATGCAGGCGCTCACCCGCCTGGGCCACGAAGTCGGCCTCCTCACCGCCGCCGATCCACTTCCCGAAGCGGTCGCAGGGCTCCCGCTCAGCTTCCAGCGCACGTTCCCCAAGCGGGGCGAACCGGCGGACGGGCCAGTACCCAATTACCGCTGGCTCCAGCGCAAGTTCCAGGGCTACTGGGGCATCGACGAGAACCGCGTGCGGTGCGTCGGGCAGTCCGCGCTCGACATGGGCGCCGACGGCGTGGTCGTGGTGGGGCTGAACGTCCTTCCCTACCTGGGAGCGGTGAAGGGGAAGCTCCGGGTGTGGTACGCGGCCGACGAGTGGGCCTGGCACCACACCTCGCAGGTGCGGCTGTTCCAGCGCCATACGTGGGGCGAATTCAAGCAAGCCTTGGTCAAGGGACTTTACGAGCGTGCGTACCGCTCCATGCTGGACCGCGTGTGGGTGGTCACCAACGCTGACCGCCGCGCGATGCGGCTGGTCGCGGGCGTCCGCGGTATCGACGTGGTTCCCAACGGCGTGGACGCCGAGCACTTCAAGCCGCAAGACGTGCCGCAGCGCGAGCGGAGCTGCACCTTCTGGGGGCGGCTCGATTTCGGCCCCAACGTGCAGGCGCTCGAGTGGTTCTGCGGGAAGGTGTGGCCCCGGGTCCGCGCCGCCCACCCGGACGCAACGTTCACCGTCTACGGCTTCAGCCCCACCCCGGCGGTGCGGGCGCTCGTGGGTCGCGACGGCATCGAGCTGATTCCCGATTTGCCGGATCTGCGTCCCGCGGTGGCGTCGCATCAGGTCGTGGTGTTCCCGTTCGTGAGCGGCGGGGGCATCAAGAACAAGTTCCTCGAAGCCGCCGCGATGGGCAAGCCCATCGTCTGCTCGTCGGTCGCGCTGAACGGCCTCCGCAGCCCGTCCGAGAGCGGCACGCGACTCGCCAAATCGCCGGAAGACTGGGCCGGTGCGCTAAGCGAACTGTGGTCCGATGCCGGGACGCGCGTCGCGGCGGGCACGGCCGCCCGCGCGTGGGTGGTCCGGCACCACAGTTGGGACACCGCCGCCCGGACCGCGTCCGAAGGGCTGGAACAGTCGCTCGCCGCACGGAAGAAGTAAGCCGCCTGATTGCATCCGCGGTTCAGTTCGGTACGATGGGGCCACTTCGACCCGCCCCGCACCCACCGGACGGACCGCGCCATGTCAGCCACGCACCCCACCCGCCGCGACTTCTTCCGCACCACCGCCGCCGGAGCCGCCGGGTTGACCCTCGCAGCGAGCGCCTCGGGGGGCTCACGCCCCCCGCTCGCCATCGGAAAAGCGAAGTCGTGCATCTTCATCAACATGGTGGGCGGGCCGGCGCACCTCGACACCTTCGACCCCAAGCCGAACGCGCCTTCTGACGTGCGCGGGCCGTTCAGCCCGATTCAAACGAAGGTGCCGGGCCTGCACCTGAGCGAGCTCTTCCCGAAGCTCGCTCAGGTGAGCGATAAGTTCGCGCTGGTGCGGTCGATGTACCACGACGCCCCGCCGGTTCACGAGAGCGGGTTCCAGTTGCTGAACACCGGCCGACTGTTTCGCGACGGCCCCGAGTGGCCGAGCGTCGGTTGTGTGTGGAAGTTTCTCAACGGCGACACCGAGTTAATGCCTCTTGCGTCACGCCACTTCGTTTGTCCAGAACCACACGTCGAAACGGGCATCCGAGTCGGGCGCGGCTTTGGCCCCGGTTACCTCGGCGAACGTGTTCCGTTTCGTTACGTTGAGGTTGGCTGGACTGAACAATCTCTCACAAATAAGGGGCTCGCCCGGCGCTTCGACCTTAATCCCGGCTACGGGATGACTGCGTTCGGCCAAAACTGCGCCGGGTGTCCCGTATCCTTCACCAAATTCCCTCTAGGTCGGTTCATCACCATCAACCAGTTCCCCACCGTCTTCGATTCGCCGTCCTGGGACTGCCATGCGGACGGCGGCTCGCTTCGTACCACGCTCGCGGACGTGCGCGACATCGTTGCCCCGAGCTTCGACACCGCTGTCGCACGGCTTCTCACGGACCTCGAAGAGCGCGGCCTGCTCGAATCGACCCTCGTGGTTGCGACAGGTGAATTCGGGCGCACTCCGAAGCTGAACAGCAACGGCGGGCGCGACCACTGGGCCGGGTGCTGGACCGCGCTCGTCGCCGGCGGCGGGGTGAAGGGCGGTCAGGTGATCGGCGCCTCCGACGCCACCGGCAGCGAACCCGCGGAGCGGCCCGTTACGCCGCAGGAACTCGTCAGCACCGTCTTCCATGCGCTCGGCGTTCCCCACAACGCTACGATCCCCGGGCCGGACGGCACACCGGTGAACGTGTACCCGGGCACGCCGGTCGCGGAACTGTTCTGATCGCGAAAGAGCGCACCGCGTCGGGCGCACAGGGCTCCCGCCCATGTG